>VGZN01000175.1 GCA_016872635.1 Planctomycetota bacterium
CGTAGCGGATGGAGTATCGGTTGGCGCCCCGTCTGCATTTTTCACGGGTGCAAAAACTTGGCTCGCATCTCCTTCTATCACCAATGTTCGCTGCGCCAACGGTAGCAAATCGAAGACAAATCGCTCGAATTTGATCGCGTTCGGCTTGGATGGCTTATGCAACGATCCGGATTCATCAATAAACGGCACTGCTTTGTGGGCTCGATGGAATGGCAAACCATGAGCACTTGCCGCTGTGGTTTCGAGGAACTCAAGGTCGAAGACATGCACAGCGATATTACCAGCCCACAATTTTAACGATCCATCCGGATTCGTTTGCTCTGCGGCCGCATCAGGCAGATCGCTGTACTCAATAATCTGAGTCTTGCCATCGATCGAAACAACGTTACCGACCCGTTCTTTTGAAAAACGTTTGGGAACGACTTGGGTCGTCATCTGCGAACCGGCTGAGCGATGGTAACCAACCAGGATCGGGTCGCAGGCTGTAACCATCGGATTGTCGACTTGGGCGTAGAAGAACTGCTCCACACCGCGCTGTTTGGCCATCTCAATCGCGCCGCTCCGTGCCAAGGCAGCGACGATACCTCCATGACCATCCGGGCTCAGGGCCAGTTGACTCGGTGTTTCCATCAAGATTCGACCATCGGTGGCATCGATGGCGGGCATGGTACCTTGCTGGAAAAGAAAAAGCTCGTCTGGCCGAAGACCTAGATTCTCATGCTCAGCGAAGTAGGCTTCCGTAGGAGCGTGAGTCGAAGGGCCTGTCATGATCCATAAAGGGATTGAAACCCCAAAACGACGCATGGCTCCTTTCAACGAATCAACATGCATTTCGAAGAGCGTACGGCCAGAGACAGGGCCGATCGGATACATTCCTTTAGGCAAATCGAAACCGAGACGTGTCCCTTGTCCGCCCGCGACCAAGATCATCGCGACTTTGCCATCGGAGAGGGCCCGAGCCCCTTCTTCATACGCATCCCTCGCAGAGATGCCACCATAGAGTTGGCCCAAACGAACAGCATCAGGAGGCTCTGCACGCGCAGAGACATCAACCCAATCCTCTGGGTTGAAGCCTGGCCGCCACGCGTCGTCAGCATGAATAGACAGTCCACGAAGCAGTTCGAAATCCAAGGTTCGAATCTGCTTTTCTAGCTCTTCGCGTTCGATCGCAGTCAGACGCTCCCAGTGGTTGAGCAAGTACCCGTGCCCTGCATCACTGCAGAGTTCGCTCAAACTTTCCCTCGGGCTGGGCATCACAAGTCCCTTTCCATGGCATGGAACAGAGGATCGAAACCCTACTTAACGTCGAGCAATTCAACTTCAAACGTCAAAAGTTCGTTTGGCCCGATGTCTGGTGGCGAACCTTGCTCACCGTAAGCCAACCCTGGCGGAATGAAGAGGATCCACTTATCGCCAACCTTCATCCTTTGTAGAGCCTCTGTCCAACCTGCGATAACGCCGTTGACAGGAAACTCAATCGGTTCGTTCCGCTTGATCGAACTATCGAAAATGGTGCCGTCAAGCAACTTACCTTCGTAATGCACTTTCACCGTGCTAGTCAACGTTGGGGTCTTGCCTTTACCAGCCTTGACCACGCGGTACTGAAGCCCTGACTTGGTGGTCTGAACTCCTTCTGCTTCTTTATTGGTCTTCAGGAACTCGTTGGCTTTTTCCAAGTTCTTTCGCCCCGACTCGATCATCTTCTTTTGAATTCGCTCTTGGAGCGACATGAAGGCTGCTTTAAGTTGCTCATCGTTGAGCTTGGCCTTTTTGGCCAATGCATCGATGAAGCCATCGGTGAACTCTTTTGCGTCGAAGTCCTTGTCGTCGAGACCCGCTCCCGACATATCCTTGCCAACCTTCCAACCCAATGCGTAACTTTTCGCGTCTTTCAATCCCGTGTTCCCTTGGTCGAGTGTGACGACTCGCGGAGCATCTTGTGCCAAGGCGGAAGCCCCGGAGAACACCAGCCCGATCGCCGCCATCGCTTGGAAGCAAACTAATACCTTAATGTTTTTGATGGTCATTTCTTTGAATGTCCTTGGATGCTGAAAATCCTGCTTGGCATCCAGAAATCAAAGGCATATAGACCTTGCGACTCAGGATCCGCACTCTGTTCGAGCATGCTAGTGATGAAAATGGTGCCAATCGATTACAATTCGCTTGTCGCAACCCTTTCTAGGATGCTGAAAGACTAGCGAACACGACGTCGAAATTATAGACCATTTGCCACGAGAAATTCCCGCGCAAACCAGGATAAACCTCCCGTGAAAGCTCTTTTGCTCAGCGAAATCAAGAAGCTGGAAGTCGTTGAAATTCCAAAGCCCGAGATCGGACCCGATGATTTATTGGTTTCTGTGCGCGCCTGCGGAATCTGTGGGAGCGACATCCACGGATTCGACGGCAGTTCCGGCCGCCGTATTCCACCCTTGGTCATGGGACACGAAGCCGCAGGTGTTGTCGAAGCGATCGGCGCTCACGCCACCAAATTTCGGGTCGGCGATCGAATCACCTTCGACTCAACGGTGTCTTGCGGCAAATGCCACTTTTGCCGTTTAGGATCCATCAATCTCTGCGAGAACCGACAAGTCCTCGGAGTCTCCTGCAAAGAGTTTCGACGCCAGGGAGCGTTCGCCGAGTATGTCTCCGTACCTCAGAATATTGCGTACCATATCCCGGAATCGCTCCCCTTTGAACACGCTGCCATGATTGAGGCCGTCTCGATCGCAGTCCACGCTACCAACCGCACCCCGCGATGCTTGGGCGGATCTGTGGTTGTCGTCGGCTCTGGCATGATCGGACTGCTTTGCATTCAGACCCTCAAACTTTCCGGCTTCTCCAAAGTCATCGCTGTTGACCTCGATGACGAAAAGCTGGAACTCGCAAAGAAATTAGGAGCCACTCACACCGTCAACGCCCGCAATACAGACCCTGTTGCTGCCATCCTCGGTTGGACCTATGGCCGTGGAGCGGATGCCGCGATGGAAGTAGTCGGTGCAAACAAACCGGTCCAAACTTGCTTCCAAGTCGTCCGCAGAGGTGGCTCGGTTACTCTCGTCGGCAACCTCACCCCGGTCGTCGAACTACCTCTGCAAACCATCGTGACCCGGGAACTGTCCGTCTATGGCTCCTGTGCTTCCAACGGAGAAATCCCTCAATGCATCGAACTTCTCGCCAGCGGAGCCATCCAAGTCGCACCGCTGATCACCGCTATGACGACCCTCGAGGAAACGGCCTCGTGGTTCGATCGACTTTACGCGGGTGAAAAAGGGGCGATGAAAGTCATCGTAAAACCAAGCCGTTAACGGGTCACCCGATGTCCATCACGCGAGCAATTCGGCTCCCAATTGGCTTCGGCAAGCTCCCAACACACTCGCAACTACCTCGTCTGCTTGCTCGCTCCGAAGGGTATCCGTCGCGCTTTGGAGCTTCAGCGTGAGCAGCATCCGCTTCTTCCCTGCACCATCCCGTTTTGTGTCGCGATAGATCTCGCGGAAAAGAATATCCACACACAACGGCCCAGCCGATTCCGCAATCACCCCTCGCAACGATTGCCACTGCAATACTTCCTCGACAACCAAATTGAGATCACGCTCAATGGCTGGGAACGGAATCACTTCTCGAACCCGAGGCACTAACTGCGCATGCTGCAATAACAAATCCAAATTCATTTCCCCAAGGGTCGCGGGACCATCGAGCTTGAGCGATTGACTCGATGATCGCGAAAGACTTCCAATCCAGCAAAGCATCGTCTCGCCCGCCTGCCAAGCGATCCCGCTTCCGGACTCCAGAAAGTCCCAATTGACTTTGTTCTCAGTAAGCTTCGGCGTGTCGCTACCAACGCCCCAAACTCGCTGGAGGATTTCTTCAAACACCCCTCGCACAATTCGAAGCTCACTTTCGGCAATACAACCGAGATTCAATTGCTCGCGCGGAAGTTGGTTCCCACTGGGCAAGTAAACGTTCGCTGTCTCGAACAATCTCACATCGCGATTGCTCTGTGACTGATTATGCAATCGAGCTGCGATCAAACTGGGGATCAGCGAACGGCGAAGGGTGCTCGCACCTTCGAGAAGCGGAACCATCGTCGCTAATGGAGTCTCATTCGACCACGGTGAAATCCGATCCGCAGGGCCACGTCCAATCAAACTCGGATTGAGTGTTTCGTCAAATCCCGCTGCGGTAGCAACATTCCGCAGCGTACTCATCACGATGTCCTTTGGACGGCGCATCGATGCGACCATGGGTACCATCGCATCTTCCGGAATCTGCTCGTAACCATGAATCCTCGCGACTTCCTCAATCAGATCAATCTCGCGCGGAAGATCTTGGCGGAAAGAAGGCGGGGCCACCGTGCAACGCTGCTCGTCAACGTGACCTATTTCACACCCGAGTCGCTTCAAAATATCGCAACTGGTCTCCCAGGGAATCTCGATCCCGAGCACACGCACAATTTGGGATTTGCGCAATTCGACCGCGGGTAATTGTGTTAGCGCAGGGTTAGTATCCAAAACTCCATCTAGCAACTCACCACCCGCTGTTGCCAAGATCAATTCGCAGCAACGACGCGACGCCCAGTCCAATTGGTTGGGGTCGATGCGACGTTCGTACCGATGGGATGATGGCGAATGCAATTTCAACTTGCGAGCAGTACGACGTATCGCCATCGGTACAAAACTCGCCGACTCGATCAGAAGGTCGGTCGTGGCGTCGGAAACTTCGCTCTCGGCTCCACCCATCACTCCCCCCAAAGCAACCGCACGCTCTGCATCAGCGATGACGACCATCTGGGAATCGAGCACATAATTCTTATGATCGATTGCTAGGAAGTTTTCTTTTTCAGCAGCGGGGCGAACGATGATTTTACCGCCGCGAATATGAGGGAGATCGAAGGCATGCAGCGGTTGCCCACACTCCATCATGACGTAATTGGTCGCATCCACCACGTTGTTGATCGTCTTGATCCCGATCGCGCGAAGTCGCTTGGCAAGCCACTCCGGGCTCGGCCCGATTTTAACTCCCCGAATCACTCGGGCCGTGTAACGAGGACACGCGTCTAAGAAACGGTTATCCAGTTGCAGCACACTCGCAATCGAGGTCTTAGCCATCGCCGGGTTTGGCTGCGGAACAACCAAGGGGACTCGATAGAGTACCGACGCCTCGCGCGCGATCCCGATATGGCCCAAGCAATCCGCACGATTGCTGGTCACTTCAAGATCGATCACCGGCACGCCCTCAAAGATCTCCGTTCCCTCGTGATTCAATCCCGACATGGCCCAGCGGGAGACAACTTCGTCCAGCGGGCGGTCGATCTTCACGTAGTCCGAGAGCCATTCCCAAGAGATCAACATGACAGAACCCGATCCTTAACAGAACACAATGATTAACGGTACACGATGAACAGAATGGTACAAAAACGAACTGGACCGAAGGAACGGCAATCGCCCGTTAAGAAGCGAACTGACGAAGGAAGCGAACATCACTTCGATACAAATCGCGAATATCCGTGATTCCAAAGCGACGCATGCACAATCGCTCTACCCCAAGTCCAAACGCAAACCCAGACCACTTTTCCGGATCGATATTCACCGATGCGAAGACATTGGGATCCACCATCCCGGCGCCACCGAATTCGATCCACTGACCATTCCACCAGTAATCGACTTCGACACTCGGCTCCGTAAATGGAAAAAACGATGGACGGAACCGAACGTTCACATCACCACCCAAATAACTGGTGGCGAACAGACGAAGCACACTCTTGAGCTGGGTCATCGTCACATTGCGATCCACCCACAATCCTTCCATTTGATGGAACATTGGGAAGTGGGTTGCATCTGGTGCATCTGGACGATAAACGCGTCCAAGGGAGATGATTCGCAACGGCAACGGCTGTGACTCCATCACCCGGATCTGCACCGTGCTGGTCTGGCTTCGCATCAAACGCGCAGCGGGAGCAGAGTTGCACGAAGGATCCGCACTCTTTGCCGTGGCCAAATAGAAGTTGTCAAGCGGATCGCGAGCCGGGTGATCGTCAGGGATATTCAGGGCTACGAAATTATGCCACTCGTCCTCGATCTCAGGCCCTTCGGTAACCGAAAACCCAAGCCGTCCCATGATCTCTTTGAGATGCTCCAGAGTTTGCGTGATCGGATGGATTGCCCCAACACGCGGTCGGAGTCCAGGGAGCGTCGGATCGATTGTGGGCTGTGCTGATTTCGCAGCCCCCCCCGAGGCAAACCGCTCAGCCGCACCATCAAGTGCCGCTTGCAACGCTTCACGCACCTCGTTAAATCGTTTCCCTGCAGCAGGTCGGTCTTCTGGCGCAACTTCAGCAAGCATTTTTTGAACGCTTTTGAGCGCACCGTTCTTGGCACCGACGAACTTCACGCGAAGCTGCTCGAGAGCATCTGCGGAGTTCACCGATTGCAGCGATGCTCGAGCTTCCTCGAGCATCGTCTCCAGGCTGTTGACGAAGCGGTCTAACGCCATGCTTGAAGGTCGCTGACTAGGCGGCTGCCTGTTGCGATTCCAACGCCTTCTTCACCGCGGCAACCACCACTTCGAAGCCGATTGGATCGTGGATCGCCATTTCCGAAAGCTGCTTGCGATCCAATTCGATATTGGCCAAAACAAGACCCGCGATGAACTGGCTGTATCGAAGACCATGAAGCCGTGCTGCAGCATTCAATCGCGTGATCCACAAACGGCGGAAATCACGGCGACGGCGACGGCGGTCACGATATGCAAATCTTCCAGCACGCACCAAGTTTTCCTTGGCGGTCCGGTATAGCCTTCTACGTCCACCAACGTACCCCTCGGCACGTTGGAACAAGCGTCGCTTCGCCTGACGGCGTGCGGAACCTTTTCTCGTTCTCATCGAAACACTTTACTACTGATTGAGCGTCTCAGGTCACCGCGACTTCTGATCGAATATCAGATTCGGACTGGCCCATTCATGGTCTCAGTCGCGGTCGTTAATACCCAGACACTTGGTTTAAAGGGCCAGGAATGCGTCTCATCGCTCCTCGGGTTCCAATCCAAAAGGATCAAAAGCCTAAGGCACTACCTCGCAGGGGAACTTACCCCGAAGGTGTCTCCTCCATGAGTCAGCGCTCTCGGAACCGGCTCTTTCATCAGGCCAGTCCCCTCCACCCGGAAACGGACTAGTAGCTATTGCCGTGCAACGCATCGGTAATGGCACGCGTCAATGTCGGCTCCAACACTCGCGTGCCACGAAGCTTTCGAATCTTCTTAGCAGGCTTGCTGATCGCCAAGTGGCTGGTTCCGCATTTGCGGTGCTTTACTTTGCCCGTTGCGGTCAATCGAAATCGCTTTTTGGTCGACTTGTGGGTTTTTTGTTTGGTCATGGGTGACAACAGCTTTGAGGAGCTTCTTTTCAGCGGTTTTTCAAGGAAATGTACCGGTGCTGGATACGAATCAGCAGCGCCTTCCAGTCCCTCGACGAACCAACATCAGCGACATCTCGATAAACACACCGGTCAGGTCGCACCGAAAAAACGATTCAGTCGGGGGGAAAAGTTTAGCTAGTAGCGTGGAAACCTCCAAGAGGAAATCTTGGAAACTACCCCCCCGCCCTTTTGGTGGGAACTTACGCTGCGCTTTGGAACTCGGTTTCCCCAGCGGTAAGGTGGGGGGCTCGGTGAGCACGATCAAAGCGGCGCCTCATTTGGTGCCGCATGATCAGAAAAAATCGACCCACCGGGTGATGCTTGGACGCCCTGGGCTCAAAGACTCGTCCGAGGGGCCCGGCCAAGATTGCAGGAAGCAGAACCAACTCGGCAATAACGCCGGCGATCAAAATCGTTAGCATCAACCAACCGAAACGCTGCGTAGGGGTAAACGTACTAAACGCGAACACGGACAAACCTAAGCCGCTGATGCATGCGGCTTGCAAGGTCGGAGTTCCACACTGACTATAAGAAGCGATAATAGCTGCCCGTCGATCGCGGAGCGTTAATACGTTGCCCCGGTACCACGACAGGAAGTGGATGGTGTCATCGACGGCGACCCCCAACGCAATACTTGCGGTCATCATGGATCCAATATCGATGGCGATTCCGAGCCACCCCATCAATCCAAAGATGAAGACAACCGGCACGATATTAGGAAGCATCGCTACCAAGCCACCTCGCAGGCTCCGTGAGACGAAGATCATCAGTGGCGTGATCGTGAGGAAGGACCACATGGTGCTTTCCATCAAGCTTTGCAGCAATGCCCGTTGTGCTTTGTAAACAATCGGAACAACCCCGGTGTATACCGACGACACCCAATGGTTTGGCGACAACGGATCGGTCGACTCAAGATCAATCACCTTGTTGAGGGCCATTCCTAACGTCCTGACCTCGGAGTCGCTAAAGGCACCTGCAAGCACGATCGCATCGTAATCCTCAAGCTCTTGCAATTGGATCAGCGGCATCGGCTTGGAGTCAAAGTTAGCGCGTGCCACTTTGATGCGGGCATTGGTCAGCAACGCCGAAATTTCATCCGAGCGAATCTTCGCCGTTGGGGTCGATTCACCTGAAATCTGATCGAGAACCGATGGATCCCAAATCATCACCTTTTTACCAGCGAACTTGGCGTCGCCCGTCCAAGCCGAGATGCGTCGCAAAATCTGAACGCGGTCCGAATGGGCTTCGAGGATCGGGTTCACGACATCGCTTAAGCTGTGCACGAACCGTCCGTAATCGACCCCCTGGAAGGCCGCCACTCGCAAACTGATTCTCCACAATTCGTTGCCATTATTCGGATCGATTCGCAGAAAACCGGACTTCTTAAACTCCTCGCGCTTCGATTCCAGCGTGGAGTTGTAAACGCGGCGTTCGATGAGTTTCTGTGTGCTGGTTCCCTTGGTGGGCAGAGACGGAGCAAACGTCGCGGCGGACAAACTACGTCCCACCCAACCGTGCCCTGGCTCACCAAATTTCTGATTGATGGCATCTTGTACGCGAAGCGTGGTTTCCATACGCTCCAGGAAAGTCAACCGCCCAAGATCTTCGATCCGCGGTTCTCCTGTGGTATCTTCGACGTTGGCAATACTGTCCTTATCAAACTCGAGGACTATCTCAAGCGGCACTAGCATTCCCAAATTCTTTTCCAGCCAACGGTAATCCTTCAGGATCCGAGCACTAGAGTCGAACAATTCCAGCAAATCGATGCTGGTTCGGGTCTTGGTGAGACCAAACCCGATGAAACCGCAAAGCACGATGCTCCCAATGGAAACACCGACGTGATTACGCACGATGAAGCCAGAGAATGCCGCCCAAAACTTCTCGCTGAAAGATTGCTGGGCGTGAGAACCCAAGGCTGCGTTCGCCTTGGCCTTCGCTTCTTCCTCGGGTGTACGCACCCACCGCTTGGCATACCCCAATAAATGGAGAGTGGACGGCAACAACAAGAATAGTACAAG
>VGZN01000176.1 GCA_016872635.1 Planctomycetota bacterium
ATCGACCCATGGGATCAATTGCTCTCGGACCGCATAAGCCGCCCGGCCACCTTGCTTGCCGATCAGCATGAACGACATGAACGCAACAACAATGCACAAGACGACCAAGCATACTACGAAGACAACTAAGCAGGCAGGTCCGAGTGGAACATCCTTTTCCCGAGTACCTTTGGGATCTTCGGGACCGTCGCCAACTGCTTCGCCGCGCGGAGTGCTCAAGATCTTCACCTATATCGTCGTCAGAATGGGGTACGCCAAGGGGGTGTTCAATCGGGCGAGCACCCTCTCGACTGGAGTTTACTCAATCTCAAAAACGATTTCGAGGACTTCGTAACGCAATGTGCCACGAGGAGCGATGACTTCCACAATTTCGCCGATCTTTTTTCCCATCATGGCAGAACCGAACGGACTTGTAGATAGTATTTTTCCAACTTCATAATCTTCGTCGCCAGCACCCACCAGTGTGTACTCTTCCTCGTCCCCAAACGAAAGATCTTTCAGTTTAACCCGAGCACCAAAGGCAACTTGGTCTTTGGGCAATGCATTCATATCGATGATATGAGCCCGCGATAGTTTGGCCTTGAGAGCATTGATCTTCGCCTGCATCAATCCTTGATTTTCGCGTTGAGCATGGTATTCCGCGTTTTCTTTCAAATCCCCTTCGGCTCGCGCATCAGCGATCTTTTCAGCGATTCGGGGCATTTCTTCGTTTTCAAGCCGATCGATTTCGGCCTTGATGCGGTTGTAACCCTCGCGGGTCATCGGCACGTAATCGCTCATCGCAGACTCCTGTTCAACGAAAAAAAGATGCGACCAAGTCTCTCACTGAATAACTCATTGAGAAAAGGTCGCATCGGTATAGGGCAGGCCAAAAATTCGACCCTATATCTTGCCCCTTAACCTGCGATTGTCAAGTTCATCCGGGTGGGGTTACGTGGGGATCACGTGGATTTGGGGGACGCTTTTAACCCTAAACCCGGTATTTCTTGACGTGAACGGGGCCACTTGGGTGAAGCGTTGCTTTTCTTGCCGATTCGACTGAAAGGGTTCGAAACTCCGATGCGGCTGGATTCCTGCCACTCAGGTGAAAAATCCATGCGACAGACAGGACAAAATCATAGTTCCGTCAAGATTTTTAGACAAAAGCGACATGCTCATGTATCCTTACGGTCGCGCTCGGTGTCCGTACCCAGGCCTGTCGCCAGACAAATCCGGGCCCAAAACTCTGAATATATTTCGCGATGAGAGTCGAGCAGTTGCCCCAGATCCTTGATTTCACGCAACGTCTCTATGCTTCCTTGCTCACACCGCTGCAGACCGCGACTGTTAGCCGTTTCTGCTGGTTCAGTTTGTGCACGATGGTTGCCGCCTTGCTGACAGCCCACGCGTCCTGCGCCCAAGAAATAGTCATTTCCGAAGCTCCTGCGGGATCGTCGCCAATGGTTGTCCTGCAGGGGGATGAGTTGCCTCCCGGTGCTGTGCCACTTTCGTCCCTGCCTCCCAACAGCGAAGAAAATAAACCTTCGCCACCATCATCCGCGCCGAGTGCCGATTCGAAGAAGGAGAATGCACCCCAAGCCGTTGAGACCATGAAACGCCCAAAGGAACCGAAAGCTCCGCCAAACAAAGCGGAGTTCCAAGTCCATCCTGATGAAGCGGGCATGGTTCAATTCCAGTTTCGAGATCAATCGTGGCCAGATGTTCTTTAGTGGCTGGCTGATGTCTCCGGGTTAGCATTAGACTGGCAGGAGTTGCCTAGCGATCTTCTGAGCATCTCAACCCCGAGCAAGACATCGCTCGACGACACGCGGGATATGATCAATCGCCACCTATTGGCCCGAGGATTTACGCTGCTTGAATACCCTGGTGTCTTGCAAGTGGTACCGACCAAAGCACTTAATAGTGCGTTGGTCCCCCGGATTTCTCCTGAGGAACTTTCGACCCTTCCACCGAATCGATTCGTCCGTACAACGTTTAAATTGAACTCGCTGGTCGCCAAAGAGTTTCTCGAAGAGTTAAAACTGCTCATTAGCACCCATGGAACGCTGCGATCGCTCAGTAATACAAACCGTCTTGAGACCATGGACACCGCTGCGAATTTGGCTGATATCGCTAGGATTCTCAACGAGGAACAATCCGATGCAGTGCTCAATAACTTAGCCCGAGAATTTGAACTGGAACATGTGCGGGCAAGCGAAGTTCGCGAGCAATTAGCCAACTTTCTCAAACTCGATGAAGGGAAAGGTGCAAAGTCTCCTGTGAACATGGGTGCCCATCCCGACTTGGAGGCGCAACAGCAGCAGATGATGATCCTTCAACAAGCTCAAATGGCTGGCCTACAACCGAACGCAAGCGGCGCTCCACGACCTGCCACTCCTCAAGCCGAAATACGACTCGTCGCAAACGCTCGTCGCAACAGCATCATCGTGAATGCCCCACCTGATAAAATGGCGATTGTAGCCGCATTTGTTGTTAGAGTTGATGTGCCGTCTCCAAACGAACAGTACCAAGCGCTGTCGACGCGGATGAAGGTCTATCGGTTGGCAAGTCTCGAACCGAAGAAATTCGTAGCGTCACTCCTTGCTCTCAATGTGCTCGAACCGACAACCCGACTCGAAGTCGATGACATGAATAAGTCGATGATTGCGTACGCATCGCTCGCTGATCACTTGACCATTCAAGAAACATTGAAGAAGCTCGATGGATCCGCGCGACAAGTCGAAGTCATCCAACTGCGACGCCTTCGAGCCGAAGAAGTAGCGGGTACCATCCGCTTGCTGATGGGACTCGATCAAGACAAGAAGGAGGAGTCTCCTCGACGCGGGTTCTACGCATTCGACTTTGCCCCGCAATCCACCAAAGAGGCCACCAGCAAGGATCAACTTAGGGTGGGCGCAAACGTTGGGAACAACCAACTCATACTTTGGGCCAATGAGTTCGCGGCTGCGGAAATCAAAAAGCTATTGACCAAACTCGGGGAGATTCCGTCCCAGGGTGGTAGCGACCAACGCGTGCGTGTGATCCAAGGAAATCGTAGCCAGCAGATGCGTGAATACCTAGAACACGTTAAAAAGACCTGGGACACCAAGGGGGTTGAACTGGATCTCCCTTCAGACTCGGAGTTCGACCTCGATTCTCCTGCAGCGACGTCTCCTACGCCATCCTTGGAGTCAAAAGACCGCAAGAACAACGACGGACAGAGAAAAGCTCCAAAGCCGATCGACGATGCTCCCAGCCTCGGCGCGGTCTCTCCAAAAGAACATGCGGACACGGGACTCCTCGTGGCGGTCGACCAACCACCCAATGTGAAATCGGCTCAAGCGTCCAGAGTGGCGGATATCGATTTGTCTACTGCTGCTGAACACCCCACGAAGAATGGAGCCGGAGCCAAAATCAAGGTTCGATTTGATGAGAATGGAGACCTAGTCCTGGAGTCCCAAGACACTTCCGCCTTGGACTCTTTGGAGGAATGGATGATGATCAATTCGCCACCTGACAAGGAGTACCATGTCTTCCAGGTCCGCCATTCGCGACCGTTCTGGATCAAACTGAACCTCGAGGAGTATTTCAAGGAAGATTCCTCAAACAAGAAAAACAATAACGACTCAGTTTTTCGTTGGTTGTTCGATCTCGATCCACCCAAGCAGGAATACGATGGTCCGCAATTAGGAAAGAAACGCAAATTAAAAATCATGTCCGATTCGGATTCCAACACCCTCTTGGTCAGTGGCGCAACGGATGGCCAATTGCAAACGATTCAACGCTTGATCGATCTGTGGGAAAAGCCTACCGTACCCGACAAGCAATCTCTGCGATTCACGAAGTCGGTTAAGGTTGAATACTCGAAGGCGCAAAACATTGTCGACGCGATCAAGGACGCGTTTCGAGATCTTTTGAGCTCGAATGACAAAGCGATGGAACGCAAAGAAGAAGACCGAGGACAGGGTACAGGTCGAGAATCAAAGCGAAAAGCCGACGAATCAATCTCGGACGGAGGAATGAGTTTTGAGTTCACCGGAAGACTTTCGTTGGGTGTCGACAAAATCACCAACACCGTCCTCGTTTCCACCAAAGGGGAAGATCTATTGGAAATGGTTTGCGATTTGATCGAAGAACTCGACCAAAAGGCGAAGCGGAGCGAAACCGTCGAAGTCTTAAAAGTGAATGGCGCAAGCACACAAGCCCTCGAAAAGGCCCTCAAGAATCTTTTGCGAGGCAAATCGACGAACCAGCAAGGGGGGGCCAATAACCTACAGTTAACCCCGGGCGCGGGAGGCCAGATCGTACCCTCCCAAGGATTCAATTCTCAAGGCAATGGATTGACAATTCGCGGTGGTGCGGAGAGCCCGTCAGGAGCAGATGGAGATTTCGATAATTAGACCAACCGTCCATGCTGCCTACAGCTGCCTACAGGGGGTTGGCCACTCTACCAATGGTTCATTAACTTCTACGTTGCTTTTTCTTTGACATGCATCGCATGTTTGTCTTCTAACGAGGAGGCATTCGATTTGGAGACGCTAGGCTTCCAACAAGCACGTTGGGTTAAGCCGACTGGGCCGACTCCCGAGATAGACGGATTCTAGGATTCATGATCCAGAACCAACTAGGTGGGCATAACGCCAGAAGAACCATACCAGGATACCCCGACGGAAGCTGCGGGCTATACTCTTTCGATCGAAGCGTTTGGTACTGTCGGTCAGCAGCCATGTGATGGTCGGAATGACGGCTGAGTTCGAATAAAAGCATTCTGCTTACCCGGTGGTCACTGTTCCAGGAGTGATGTTCTTGAACGGTCTCAAGTCGTCCATTGGGGAGAGTGTGCCGCTCCAAGCCGTAATGCTCGATGTAGTTCACAACCTCAAGTAGACCAAACGACAGCACGGCGATCACGCAATAGGCCCCAAGGAAGCCCCATCCGAACATACCAGTCAGCGAGATCAACCAAAGAAGTTGGATGACGAGGAACGCGATCATTTCATTTCGCCAACTCCAAATGGGTAGCCCTAGTTTCTTCAATCGTTCCAATTCCAGCCTCCAAGCGGAAAACCACTGCGCAGGAACCGTGTACACGATAAAAGCATATACGTTTGTTCCTTGGGAGGCAGTCGCTGCATCGAGCGTCGTCCCGACGTTTTTGTGATGTCCCCGGACGTGCTCGATGGCGAAATGCATGTAGAGCACGGTCATTAAAATTAGTCTTCCGATCCAGCGTTCCCATTTCGTTTTCCGATGAATCAGTTCATGAGCCACGGTAATTCCAATGCCTCCGGTACTTAGTGCGACCGACAGAATCCATCCTGCACGTACCCACACAGGAGCTGATGAATGATTCCATTCCCATCCAGACAACACGATCAATCCCACTTGCACGGGAAGGTGCCAATACAAGATCCAACTGTACAATCGAGAGTCGCCAGGACTCATTTTTGAGACTGCTTTGTCAATTCCCTGCTTATCGCAACCAACGATGGCATCCATGATCGGTACGCCTACGAAAACAAAAGCAACGGTGAGCCAAGCCCAACTGCCACCCCATAACAGTCCGATCGCAGCGAAAAATGGGATCGAGAATGACGCGAGATAATTCCACGGCTTCATAGCAACACGCTCGCTTGAGGCTTATTCATACTGCCCCCTTGTTCATACTGCCCCCTTGGGATGATTCCACAACAGGATGCATTGCCTATCCGTTTACTGAATGCATCGATAAAAGGACATCAAAGCTATCTTGCGGCACCGATCGGCCCTAAATTATACCCGTTCTTCTTCATCATAGGATACCATGTCAAACGGACGTCCATGCAAAGGCGAAATGCATTCGGACCAAAGGTCGCCATGTAGCCTACGCAGGACGTGGCTTTCCGTGACGAAGCATTTGATACCCTGTGTTTTGGACGGATACAAACGAAACAATATTCTAACGGTAGCAAGGGCATGACGATAGAAATCCGAATCCAAAGACTGCTAGGATCCACACGAGCAGCGTCCTTATGCTTGTCGATGGTACTGATACTGTCTCAAGCCGGTGTCGTGATCGAATCGCACGGAGCGGAGCCGACTCGTGTTTATATTTTTGCTGGCCAATCGAATATGGTGGGCGCCGATGCAAAGGTAGAGGAGATTCGCGAGTTTCCGAGTTTTCGGAATCTCGAGAGCCCTCGCGACGATGTTCTTTTTTCTTACCGACTCGGGAACGGAGATGAAGTTTCAAAAGGCTGGGTACCACTTAGCCCACTTACTGCGTTTGGGCCTGAATTGACCTTTGCTGATGAAGTCAGCAAGAGGGTTTCCTTTCCGATCGCGATAATCAAGTCTGCGGTTGGTGGTACAACGATCGCATACGACTGGAACCCGGACGCGCCTGATCGCGGACAGAAACTTTATCCGAAGACACTGCAGTGGATTCGAGATTCGCTGACGGAACTTACCAACCGCGACATCGAGTACAAACTCGAGGGGGTCATGTGGCATCAAGGGGAGAATGACATGCTCGATCGCATGCTCTATCCAGACTATGCAGCGGGCCTCAATCGATTGATCGCTCAATTACGCGCTGATCTGGATGCCCCTGATCTAGAGTGGTATCTCGGTGAAGTCAGTGAAAAGGGAATCTGGGGCATGGATCATCGAGCAAACCTTGGAGCATTTCGGGCACAGCAACAGCAAGTCCTCGATGGGGATCCACGAACCCATTTCGTCCCTACATCGCATCTGGCATTTGATGTGATGGGTAGCGGCCAACCACACTACCACTTCGGCACACAAGGGCAACTGCAGATGGGACAAGCGTTTGCCAAGGCATATCTTCGTCGTATCGATGCGTTGCCTACACCATCGGATCGCGCTCACCCTGGAAAGCTTCCCCTCGCTGAGAAAGGAAACGTACGAGTCTTTGTGCTCGCTGGACAGAGAAACATGGAAGGAGAGGATGCGCACGTGGCGGAACTAGCGCAACTCGAAGACCAAAAAAAACTGACACAGCCCCAAAGCGATATTCTCTTCCGGTACACATTAGGGGGAGGCGTTGCTGCGTCAACTCGCTGGGAACCATTAGCGCCTGTAAGCGATTTGGGTAACTTTGGGCCGGAACTGAGCTTTGGTGCGAAGCTGCGATCTCGACTTCCCAATGAAGATGGTATCGCAATCGTGAAATTTACACACAGTGGAGCCCAAGGTCCGGACTGGGCTCCAAATGGGAACCTACCAACGAGTCGGCAGTTGTACCAAAAATTTATTACGTTCCTTCGAACTTCGGTGAAAGACCTTGAAGATCGCGGTTACGCCGTCGCGGTGGAGGGCGTCTTTTGGCACACCGGCGAGAATGACACCTACTTTGGTCCATACGCGCAAAGTAATGCAAAATGGAATCAGCAATGGATCGAGCAGTTACGAACGGACCTCGGGAACCCGTCAATACCCTGTTTTATCACTGAGCAGCACAAAAGCTCACCATGGGTAAACATCGATCGAGTTAACGCCGACCTTCGAGATATGGCCTTGCGCATGCCAGGGGTGACCATCATTGCCACAGACCCGCTTTCGCATGGAAGAAGGCATTTCGGAACGCTAGGGACGGTCCAACTAGGTGAGGCTATGGCTGACGCCTTTCTCAGTCAGCGATAGCCGTTTCGTCCGGGATAAACCGCCTATCAACATGTTTGAAGCTGGGTTAGTTTTGGGAAAAGAGTAGGATCCGCAGACCCCTACAGCGGACTATTTTTGATATCCTAGAAGTCAATAATTGCTGTTCCTAAACTCTATCGATTTGGACACCATGGCACCGATGGTCATACGCTTATCCCTTTGCTCGCTACTCGGCGTTGCACTCTTCAACCACATAGTCTTCTGCTACGACATCGTCCAAGCACAAGACGCCACGTCTGCTTCGACCAAGGACTCCAAGTCGGCTTCGAAGTGGGTGCCATTGTTTAACGGCAAGGATCTGACGGGATGGACACCCAAGATACGCGGGCACAAGTTCGGCGAAAACTTTGGAAACACGTTTCGAGTCGAAGATGGTTTGCTCAAGGTGCGTTATGACGCATACGACACGTTCGATGAGCGCTTCGGGCACCTTTTCTATGAAAAGGAGTTCTCTAACTATCGCTTGCGGATCGAATACCGATTCGTTGGTGATCAGGTTGCCCAAGGTCCGGGTTGGGCGATTCGCAACAGTGGGGTCATGGTCCATGGCCAGAAACCGGAGACCATGACGCTCGACCAGGATTTCCCCAGTTCGATCGAAGTGCAACTTCTCGGTGGAGACGGCAAGAATCCGAGAACAACGCTGAATCTGTGCACTCCGGGTACCCACGTGGAGATGAATGGTAAATTGTTCACTCCACACTGCACCAACTCAAAATCCAAGACCTATCACGGCGAGCAATGGGTAACCGCTGAAATCGAGGTTGTTGGGAACGAAGTCGTTCGACATATTGTTGATGGTCAAGTCGTTCTCGAATACCAACGCCCACAACTGGACCCCAACGACAACAACACCAAGCACCTACTCGCTGAAGAGGAAAAACAGTTTGGTCTCAAACCCTTCTCAGAACGATTACCCTTGGATCACGGCACTATTTCCCTACAGTCCGAGAGCCACCCGATCGATTTTCGGAAGGTCGAGATCCTGGTTCGATAGTTGCCTAAATCATTCGATTTGTCCTCACCTTGGAGAGGTTTGGTACGATGCCATTTCAAATTGCAAGCGAGGTTAAAATGTTCTCCGACCGCAGAGTTGTTTCCTTCGTTGCGACCTGGATTTTCTCGATCGCGTCCCTCGGTCCATTTGCAAGCGTCTGTTTCGGAGACGATGCCACCCCCAATACGGTCACATTGGGTACCAAGGTGCAGGAATTAAAGTTCAAGGATATTCGCAGTGTTCCACGCAGCCTTGAGGATCTCGGAAACCACAGAGCGACCGTTTTTGCGTTTGTGACCACGCAGTGTCCTATTGTCAAGAAAACATTGCCAAAGCTGAAGCAACTGTACGAAAAACTACAAGGCGAAGATGTTATCTTCGTCTGCGTCAATGTCGGGCTGGATGATACGATTCGCGAGGTCGCTGCGCAAGCCATCGAGTTTGATGTTCCGTTCATGTTCGTAAAGGACTACGACCAGTCGGTAGCTCGAGTACTTGGAGTGACCAGAACTCCGGAGTTTGCAATATTGGATAGCAGTCGCAACTTGGTTTATCGCGGTCGATTCGACGACCAAATTCGATTAGGGGGAACACGGGCCACACCCAGCCGCGCCGATCTTGAGATCGCTTTGGACGAAGTGCTCCATGAGAAAGAAGTATCGGTTCCGCAGACCACGACCGATGGATGTTTGATC
>VGZN01000177.1 GCA_016872635.1 Planctomycetota bacterium
TGCAGTGGGTGAACGGGCCTGCCATTTCGTGCCTTGGTGATTGTTAAGATTGTGTTAATCCGTCGCTTGGCGTGTTTCAATCTCTATCGGATTCAAATACGTTCTCCATGTGAGACTTGCATGCGTTGTCGCGAGTTGTAGATTGTATCTCGTAGCAATGAGCGTCTTTTGCTAGCACAGCGCTGGGATATTTGAAGACAATCCCTATTACGGTAACGACGATTTCGAGCAAACACACCATGAGAAGCGTTTTTTGTTTTCTAGTCGTTCTTTTGCTCACTCAACCTCAGTTGAGCGCAGACATTGTCATTTCCGGTTACATGGCGAATCCAGGAGGGACGGATAGTCCTTTCGAGTACGTCCAACTGGTCGCTACCAAGAACATCGATTTTGCAGTGACGAACTACAGTTTGGTTGTGGCGAATAATGGTGTAGCGACTTCCAACGGTTGGGTAAGCGGCGGATCGTTGACTTACAAATTCAACATGACCTCGGGGACCGTGAACCGAGGTGATGTCTTTTATGTAGGTGGTTCCGGTAAGTTGATCAACGGTTCTGCTTCGACCGACATTTCATCGCAAAATTGGATTCGAGCAATCAACACCGGAACGACTGGTGGGGATGGGTTTGGAAACTCAAGCTCCGCTGGGGTGGTCGGCAACGGCGGTGCTAATGCCGACGGTATAGCAGTGTTTAGTGGCATCTCATTGACTTCGAGTTCAAAACCGTTGGATGCTCTTTTTTACGGTACCGGGGTTGGGAACTCGAAACCTGCGAGTGGCGGGTACGTCATGCCCGATAATGATCGGTACAGCAATGCCCAAGGCACATTCGGTAATGGAACCAATACCTTTGTGTTTGGGGATCCGGCAACTACGGCCTACACGAAGCTAACTGGTACCTATAACTTGAATACGAATAGTTGGGACGTCGCGCGAACTGGTAGTTTTGTCACTGCCCCTACATCGTTGGGTGATATCTCGTCCGGAATCGTGTTGTTTAGTTCCGTGCCTGAACCGTCTTCGCTGCTCGGTCTTGGATTTGTCGCTTCATTGGGCATGCTGCACCGCGTGCGTCGTCGCTTGTTGATTAAAAAATAGTTCTACTTCGGCGGCGACGAACTTCGAGCGACTCGCATGCCCTCCGGTTTCCAGTGAATCTTGGTTCAGCCGACTGGCAATTCGGCTTTCACACGTGGATAGACCGCCTTTGTTGGGGGGGAGTTCTTAGGTTTCTTGCTGAATCTTCATGCCGTCGAGAGTTCTTTTTCTTGTGATTCCCTAGATATTGGTCCTCGAGGGACCGCGGAACACTTTCGATGAGCATTTGAGTTACAATGCGCACCTCGATGGGAGATGAATGCCCCCACGATGATTTGGATGATTCTGAACTGCGAAGGTGCACCCCATGAAAATTTCTCTCCGATGGGTTCTTGTTGCAATTGTTGTTAGCTCGTTGGTAACTGTAAGCCACGGCGATGAGTTTTTCTTTAAGGATGGGGATAGGGTGGTCATGATCGGTGACAGTATCACCGAACAGCATCTTTACTCGAACTATGTCGAAATGTGGACGGTAACCCGCTTTCCTCATTGGAAGATTACATTCCGAAACGTTGGTATTGGGGGAGATCGTTCTGTGGGGGGGAACTCCCGATTTGAGCGGGACGTGCTGTTGCACAAACCCACGGCGATGACGGTCGATTTCGGGATGAACGATGGAAGCTATCGCGAGTTTTCGGAGCAGACCTTCAAGCCGTACATGGACGGATTGCAGGGGATGGCGGATCAAGCCAAAGCGGCCAGTATTCGCACCGCGTGGGTGACCCCCCAGCCACTCGATAACGACGAACAGGGAAACACGGCACTGACTGGGTACAACCAGACGTTGGAAAAGTTTTCGGATGGGGTGAAGACGATTGCTACGAAAAACAGCGGAACCTTTGTCGACCAATTCCATCCGTATTTGTCGGTATTGGATTCCGCACGAAGCAAAGGGCCTAAATACAACCGGATTACCGCAGGAGATGCAGTCCATCCAGGCCCTCCCGGCCAAGCATTGATGGCCGCATCGATTCTGAAAGGGATGCATTTCCCAAGTTTGGTCGCTTCCTTAACGGTCGATGCCAAGCAGAAGAAGGTTGTGTCCCAAGAGAATTGTACGGTCGAGGGACTCGAGGCCTCCGAGCAAAAAGTTTGGTTTACAAAAACAGACAAAGCCCTGCCTTTTTTCCCGGAAGATGCATCCAGTATTCTTCCATGGACTTCCATCCTCGATGAACTCAATGACTACCGCCTCCAAGTGGCTGGTCTGGCTCCAGGGAAGTACAAGGTGCGGATCGATGGCGTTGATATTGCTGAACTTAGTTCGGAGTCCCTCGCGGCAGGTGTGGACATCGCAGCGGATGTCCTCAAGGCAGGACCGATCGCTGAGCAGGCAAAGAAAGTAAAGGCCGCAGTTGAAAACAAGAATCGCTATCACCATGATCAGATTTTTCGAGGGATCGTGCTCAACAACGTTCCTGAATGGGTATACGCAGCAATTCCTCGAGAGCAACTGGAGGAGAAGAAAAAGGAAATCATCGCTCAGCGTTTGCTGAAGGTGAGCGAACTCGATGGAGAAGTTGCAGCGGCGCTCAAGATGCAATCGCATCAGTTCGAAATCGTACCCGCATCCTGAGCATGAGCCTGAGGGAGGTTTATATGGCGTTGAAACCAGCTTTAGGTTTTCAACCAGTCGTCGCAGCGATGATCTTCGCAATGATCTTATGGACTTGTGCGATCGATGTGTTCTCGCAGGAATTGGCCCGCTCTGAGGTGCCTCGTTTCGATATGAAGGCGTTGTCCCAGCCTCCACACTTCAGCGAAGCTACAGGGTTTGATGAGAATGGCGTTCGCGCGATTTACTACGATGGGGTACCGTACCGGGGCAACCCCACGAGGGTTTTTGCGTATTACGGCCTTCCTGACAGTACATCACTCACAAAAAAAGAGGGAGTATCGGAGACACCAGTCAAGTGCCCCGGAGTGGTATTGATTCATGGTGGAGGAGGGACGGCATTTGCGGAATGGGTCCGATTGTGGAATCGACGCGGGTATGCAGCGATCGCGATGGATGTTTGTGGTTGTGTCCCGGTAGGTACCTATGGAAACTGGAAACGCCACGACGAAGGAGGACCACCAGGTTGGGACGCGAGTTTTGACCAAATCGATGGCCCTGATGAAGACCAGTGGCAGCGGCACGCTATCTCCGATGTGATTCTTGCGCACTCGCTTTTGGGATCGTTGCCTGAGGTGGACCCGAACAGGATCGGCGTGACGGGAATATCTTGGGGAGGATATCTGACATGCATCGCGGTTGGGGCCGACCCTCGTTTTCGGTGCGCAGTTCCCGTGTACGGCTGTGGATTTCTCGGGGAAAATTCGGTGTGGGTTCCTACGTTGGAGAGAATGGGTAGAGAGAAAGCAACCCGTTGGTTGGATCGGTGGGATCCCTCTGTTTTCCTGCCGTTGACGAAGACGCCAATGCTGTGGGTGAATGGCACCAACGATTTTGCGTATCCGATGGATTCATGGTTGAGGTCCGCAAGGCTTCATACGCCATCGGAATTGTGCATGCGCATTCGCATGCCTCACGGGCATGGACCTGCGGGTGAGAACCCTGAGGAGATTCACGTGTTCATGAACTCCATCCTTCGGGGGGAGGTGTCCTTGGCAAAGATTACTCAGGTCGAACTTCGCGATAAAGTCTTGAGTGTTCATTTCGAAAGCAGGGAAAAGATCGTGCGTGGGGAGCTTTGCTACACACGCGATAGCGGCCGATGGCAGGATCGCAAATGGGAATCGATGCCAGGTGAGCGGATTGGGCTAGGAACCTCCGATGGCGGACAGAACAACGGTGGGTACAGCGCGATGGTTCCGGATGATGCCACGGTTTGGCACTTTAATCTTTTTGATGCCAGGGATTGCGTGGTGAGTACCGAGCACCAAACTCGCTGACAAATGAATTTCGCTGACATCTGTGCATTTCGGATTTGGGTATCGGCACGGTGATCTGACAGGTGGTTTGAATCCCTTGAAAAGGGAGCTTCGGCGGGATATCATCACGTCAACTCTGGGGAGCCTCAGGTTGTCGGCAATGCCGATCAATGGCGATGGTTTTAGGCGGTGAACTCTCGGACTACCTTTTTGGACTCCATCTAGGATCTCCATCGAGGATTATCGAGTTGAACGAGAGATTTTGCGCCGTGGGATTGGTTGGTTGCATGGGGGGTTCTTTTTTGACTCGACAAGCATGGGTTGTTTTCGGTTCCTCGTTGGTTCTGTCCGTATGCGGGTGTGACCGTGAGAAGCCCAAGGTGGAGCCTCCGGCAACGCCAACGGTGAGCGTTAGTCGTCCGTTGGTGCGAGAAGTCATCGAGTATGAGTATTTTACGGGGCGAACTGCGGCCCCCTTTACCGTTGAGATCCGTCCACGCGTGACGGGGTATCTCAAGGAGATGCCCTTCAAGGAAGGGGATGAAATCAAGAAGGGGGATTTGCTGTTCCGGTTGGACGAAGAACCCTATGCATCCCAGTTGAAAAAAGCTCAGTCCGATTTGGAGTTGAATAAAGCGCGTTTGAAATTAGCACAAGCCGACAACGAACGGGCCAAGGGAATTGCGAAAGCGAACGCCGGGGCGATCTCCAAGCAGGATCTTGATAAGTATCAGGCCGCTGAAGAGGAGGCAGATGCGGCAGTGAAGGCTTCGGTCGCCAACGTCAACGTCTATCAAGTCAACTTGGACTTCACGAAAGTAGAGTCCCCGATCGAGGGGCAAGTAGGTCGATACAACTACACCTTAGGGAATCTGGTCAATGCCGACATGACGAACCTGACCACGGTTGTTTCCCAGGATCCGATGTATGCCTATTTCGACGTGGACGAACAAACGTTACTCAAAGTCGGTCGGCGTATACTGGAGCAGCAAGAGGAAGCCAAGCCGACTGGAAATTTTCCGGTGATGATGGCACTCGGTGACGAAGATGGTTTTCCGCACGTAGGAGAAGTTAATTTCGTGAACAACATGGTTAGCTCTTCAACCGGCACGTTGACCTTGCGAGGGTCGTTTTCCAATCCCGCGAATGCATCCGGCAAACGGCTATTGCGTCCAGGGATGTTTGTGAAAGTGCAACTTCCAGTGAGGAAGCCAGGCACCAAGTTGCTCGTTAGCGAGCGTGCCCTTGGGACCGATCAAGGGCGTAAATTTGTCATGGTGGTCGATGATACGAACACCGTGAAGAGTGTGCCGGTTACTACTGGACCTCTTCAAGATGATGGCATGCGAGTTGTCGAAGAGGGGTTGACGGAAAATGATCGGGTCATCGTTAGCGGCTTGCAATTTGTACGGCCGAAAGTGGTCGTGAAGGCTGAAGAAGTTCCGATGGTTGGCTCGAAGCAAGCGAAGGACCCATCCGGGTCCGCAGGTTAGGGTAGCCCTCAGTGATTTCACACTTTTTCATCGATAGGCCGATCTTTGCATCCGTCATATCGATTTTCGTAACCATCGCTGGGGCCATCGCGGTTTTTGGGCTACCCATCTCCCAGTATCCGCCGATTGCTCCCCCGACGGTCCAGGTTTCCTGCACGTATCCAGGTGCCAGTGCAAAAGTGGTGGCCGATACGGTTGCAGCTCCCATTGAACAGCAAGTCAACGGGGTCGAGGGGATGCTCTTCATGTCCTCGAATAGTTGCAACGATGGGTCGTACAACTTGACGATCACGTTCGACCTTGGGACAGACCTAAACACCGCATTGGTGATGCTTCAAAACCGAGTCTCGCTGGCCATGCCGCAATTGCCTGATTCGGTGCAGAAACAAGGTCTGACGATCAAAAAGAAATCGCCGAATATCTTACTCGTCGTTAGTTTCTTCAGTCCTGGGGGTACATTCGATAATATCGCCCTCAGCAATTACGCCACGATTAACGTCAAAGACGAGTTGTTTCGAGTTCCTGGTGTGGCAGATATCACGTACTTTGGTCAGCGTGATTACAGTATTCGCGCTTGGTTAGATCCTGAACGGATGATGACCAAGAATATCTCCGCCAGCGATGTTGCAGATGCGATGCAAAACCAAAGCACTGCTGCCGTGATCGGGCAGACAGGTGTTCAGCCGAGCGGTACCGCGGACTTCGAGTTGCCCTTGGATACTCTCGGCCGTTTGGAAACGCCTGAGCAATTTGGGCAGATCATCATCAAGGCAGATAGTGATCCTTCCGGAACAGATTCTCCAAGGTACGTGTACTTGCGAGATATTGCACGCGTCGAATTAGGTGCTCAAAGCTACAGCCAGAATTGTACGCTTGATGGTAAACCGTCTGTTGGACTCGGTCTCTATCAATTGCCCGGTACCAATGCATTGGATGTCGCGAACTCTGTACGTCGGAAGATGGAAGAGCTCAAAAAGCGATTTCCGGACGATTTGGAGTATGGGATCTATTATGATACCACGCCATTCGTTGAAGAGTCGGTGCAGGATGTGGTGAAGACTCTCTTCGAAGCTATTGTTTTGGTCGCGGTCGTTGTTTTGTTGTTTCTTCAGAACTGGAGGGCGACACTGATTCCCTTGATCGCTGTTCCTGTAGCGATCGTCGGAACGTTTGCGGTGATGTCCGCGATGGGATTCAGCTTAAATAACATCTCGTTATTCGGATTGGTGTTAGCGATCGGGATTGTGGTGGATGATGCGATCGTTGTGGTGGAGAATGTCGAGCGGTTGCTGAAGGAAGGATTGAGCGCGCGGGACGCTGCGAGGAAGGCGATGACCGAGGTGACCGGGCCGGTGATTGCGGTGGCCCTGGTTTTGTGCGCGGTGTTTCTTCCTTGCGCGTTTATCAGTGGAATCACGGGTCAATTCTTTCGGCAGTTCGCGGTGACCATCGCCGTATCCACCGTATTGTCGGCGATAAACTCACTGACATTGAGCCCCGCTCTTGCGGTGTTGCTGTTGCGTCCACACCATGAGAGACGTGACCCGCTGAGTCGATTGCTGGATCGGGTTTTTGGTTGGTTCTTTCGGTTATTTGATTGGGGTTTTGAGATCACCGGCAAATACTATGCGGCATTTATAGGGATTTTGCTGCGATTGAGCCTGGTCGTAGTCCTGGTCTACGCCAGTTTGCTATGCGTTACCGGTTGGTTGTTCAGTTTCTATCCAGTTGGTTTTATTCCACAGCAGGATCAAGGCTGGCTGCTTGTAGATGCTCAAATACCCGATTCAGGTTCCGTGCAGCGTACGACCGATGTCATGGTGCGACTCGGAGAAATCTGCAGGAATACTCCGGGCGTTGTTCACACGGTGGAAATCGCTGGGCAGTCGGTCATGTTGCAGAGCAACAGTTCTAATTTCGGTTCGATCTTTGTGATCCTGAAGCCATTCGGTGAACGCAAAAAGGCGGAGCTGTCGGCGAACGCAATCATGGCCGAATTGCGGAAGGAGTTTGCGACCGAGATGCGCGATGCCAAAGTAGGCATCTACGGTGCACCCCCTGTACCAGGTATCGGCCGGGGGGGGGGGTTCAAATTGATGGTGGAGGATCGCGGTTCGCTGGGGATGGAGGAGTTGCAGCGGGCAACCGATGCCTTGATTGAGTCTAGTGGACAGAAGCCGCACATGATCGTCATGCCTAGCACGTTTCGTGCAACAACCCCGCAGCTTCAAATGGATATCGATCGCACCAAAGCGGAGTCGTTGGGGCTAACTGTCGACGAAGTGAACAAGACACTTCAGATTTTTATCGGATCGTACTACGTTAATAATTTCAATTTGTATGGAAGGTACTGGCAGGTCAACATACAGGCAGATGGAGTATTTCGAGACCAAAACGAAGATCTAAGTCAATTATTCATCCGGAACAAGTACGGGGATATGGTTCCTCTCGGATCTCTCATTCGCCTGTACGATGATGGTGGCCCAGTCCAGATCACTCGATACAACCTGTACACCGCGGCAGCGATTATGGGTGGTGCTATGCCCCCTGTCAGTTCTGGTCAAGCAATCCAATTGATGGAAGACGAAGCGAAGACCATACTGCCTGGTTCGATGAGTACGGAGTGGACTGATCTGACGTTTATGCAGATCAAGGCTGGAAACACAGCGATGTTCGTGTTCGGTGCGGCAGTCGTGTTCGTGTTCCTAGTATTGGCCGCCCAGTATGAAAGTTGGTCGTTGCCAATGGCGGTGATTTTGGTCGTGCCGATGTGTTTGCTTTGCGCGCTCGTCGGCGTGTTTCTTCGGAAATTGCCGATGGACATCTTTGTGCAGATCGGCTTTGTTGTGCTAGTTGGTTTGGCGTGTAAAAACGCGATTTTGATCATTGAGTTTGCAAAACACTTGCATGAGTCGGGCATGGATGCGAGAAGTGCGACCGTCGAGGCATGTCACATGCGTTTAAGGCCGATCTTGATGACATCGTTAGCGTTTATTCTCGGCGTTGTTCCGATGGTGGTCGCTTCGGGGGCGGGGGCCGAGATGCGTTGGTCGTTGGGGACGGCTGTGTTCAGTGGAATGATTGGGGTAACGTTTTTTGGGATCTTCCTGACCCCAGTTTTTTTCTACATCATCGTTCGAGCCAGTGAATTTTCACTCTTGAAGAGCAAAGCCGTTCGGCAGATTGGCTCAGCCGTCATGGGTGGAGGGGTCGGTTTGGCGGGAGGGTGGTTGGCTCACTTGGTGGGTTTCCAGCATTTGCATTGGGCGCTTGTTGGTGGGTTCGCCTTGGGGTTGATCATCGCTGTGTTCGTTAGTAGTCGCAAAAGCAAACGTGTCTCTAAAAAGTCGCTGGCAACCGTGGGAGAGAATCTCGAATGATTTCTCATTTCTTTATTGATCGACCGATTTTTTCGGCGGTGCTATCGATCCTATTAACGCTGGCGGGGTTGGTTTCCATCTTCTCGCTCCCCGTCGCGCAGTATCCCGAAGTGACTCCCCCCACGGTGTTGGTGACGGCTTCCTACCCTGGTGCCAACGCGAAGACGGTCAACGATACTGTTGCTGCTCCGATCGAGCAGCAGGTAAGCGGCGTTGAGAACATGCTTTACATGTCGTCAAAGTGCACCAATGACGGAGCGTACCAGCTGACGATCACCTTCAAGCTCGGTACCGATTCCGACATGGCGCAGGTGCTGGTACAAAACCGAGTGTCGCTTGCCCAACCCGTCATTCCAGACCTCGTTCAACGTCAAGGTATCAATGTCAAAAAGATGTCTCCGAGCACGATGATGATCGTGAATCTGGTCTCGGAAAATGGAGAGTATGACGATC
>VGZN01000178.1 GCA_016872635.1 Planctomycetota bacterium
ATTGGAGTACCGTTAGGCGCTCCGTCGTGGATTGCGATTGCTTCAGGGATTGATCCGCAGCCACTTCTCGATTTGCATCAAGCGATCATTAGCAACCAAAACACTTCCGATATCAGTGCCCAAACGTGGAATGATTTTCTGGTTCGAGCCGAAAAAGCAACCCTTGATAACCGTCCAGCAAATCTCGCAGTTTTGAGGGAATCACTCGCGAGTCTGAGCGCCGAACAAAAAAATCATCTCGTCGATCGGTTTCTATGGATGCTTTCGTTCAGCGAATCGCGTTACCGAGGATTGTTCGATTTATTCAAACTGCAAGCCCGGGTCAATTTGCCTGAGTTCGTTCGAACCGCAAAAAATCTTCACCGCTTGGCGGTGATTGAGCCCAGGACAATTTTGGCCAACCCTGTGGAAGCCTGGGAAAGTGTCGCTGCAGGCACTTCGAAATTTGCAATCGGCTTCCCAAGCACGGACGGACAGCAGAGACTGAACCGTCAGGATGCGACGTCGAAGTCGGTTGTCTTACCACTGGTTTGGAACGGGGCCGATGGATTGGTGATCGCAATGGGCCGTCGAACGCGTCAGTCCGCATCTGCTGCGGATTTTCTGGTCTGGGTCGCCTCCGAAGATCAACGTGTCGCATTGCAGCCCATCTCTCCTCAGATTGAACTGCTCGAAAGCGACCACGATCGAAATCTGGTTCGTGAAGATTATCGCGATTACCAAACCATGCAGCGTCTCGAGTCCTCGCATTTGTCGATGGAGTTAACTCCGCGTTTTGTGCGAAATGATCAGTACCGCGAACTCCTCAGCAATGCTCTGGTCGATATTCTGCGGGACCCCGATCAAGCCGAAAAACGACTCGCTGAGTGCAAGAAAGATTGGGATAATCTGACCGACGAGATCGGTAAGGAAAAGCTGAGAGTTAGCTTGGAGGCGGCGAGTGGTTATTCGAAATAACGAAATGCGTCCCAGGGACTTCGCGTGGGTATTAAGTCATTGGGGCGTTGGCTCTTGAGATCCATAGACCTCGCGATATCCCTGACCCTTAAGTACTTCAATGAATCTTTAAGGAATCTTCAAGAAGTGCAAGTTCTTCAGAATGCTTGGGATCGGTTTTTCATTGGTGCAGATTCAACCCAAGGTTATGATGGAGGGCGTTCAAATTGTTCACCCTCGTTGCTTTGAGATGATTTGGTCTGATTTTTCCCTATGCGACAATTCTGTTGGCTAGCCTTGAAGTTCATTGGTTCGACAGCAATGGCTCCGTTCCGCGCGATCGGCGAGTTGGCCGGTTGGATTGGGTTCTCTACGAAAGCGACTTTTGACTCGTCCGCAACGGAACGCCAACGGCCGTGGTGGCAACGACTTTTCTGGGGGCCAGTCGATTGGCTTCGAAGGACCTTCAGTTGGATTGGGTTTGTGGCAACGCTCCTCTTTGCGGGGCTCAAGGCGGACGGTAGGCGTCGCTATCGTGCGGTCGCTGGGCTACCTGCTGTAGTCATGTTCGTCTTGGTTGGGGGCTTGGTTGGGTATGTCGTCATCAACGCGCGAACGGTCAATGCTCGCTACATCCTCCGATTCGACGAAGCAGCGAACACGTACGATTATCTGAAAGCTAGATCGATCGGAAATCACTTGATCGCTCAAGGGACACGAACCAGTCCTGAGCCAGCACTCCGGTTCTGTCGGTTGTTGGCGGAGAATGATGAGCTGGAACGAGGGAATGCGATCATCGAACAACTCGCACCGGATGATACTCCAGGGTACCCTCCAGCGCACGAACAGCGTGCCATCGGTTACGCGAACCTCATCGCAAGGGGCGCCGATCCTCAGTACGCTTCCTCGCTGCTTTGGCATTTGAATCAAGCCGGTAATCGCAACAGTGAAAATATCGGTTTGGCTTGGGCGACATACTATCGAGCGACTGGCCAATTAGAGCCGTGCATTCGAGCCTTCGAGGGAGCCGCTCGCAGCAATCCCGAGCATTATTTCGCCGCTGCAGACCTTTGCTTGGTTAACAAGGATCGCGATGGATCCGACAGAATGATGAAGCTAGCTCGAGATGAGTTCCGCAGACGACTCGCACAATCGCCACTCGATTCCAAAGCCAGAGTTCAACTCGCGCAGTCGCTGGCCAGACTCGAGCAGTTCGATGATGCGGAACAGACCATACGTTCGGGGCTGCAACTAGAATCCGAAGATGCGAGCTTAACGAAAGCACTCGCCAGTCTTGAGCTGCTTCGCTTTGAGCGTGCGAATCAATTGCAACAACCGCTCGATGAAAGACTCTCGCATTTGATAAAAGCTTTCGACCTTGTGCGCGATCCATCCATCGTTTTTGATCGGATGGTGCGGTTGTATCGAGATGCTAGGAATGATGACGACAAAACTCGGATTAAAGCTTTTTTCGACGAGCAGCTTCGCGAGAACGATGCTACGCCTGTGGGGCATTTCGCTCTCAGTGTGATTGCCGTTGTTGACGGCGACTCCGAGGAAGCAATTCAGCACTTAGACCGAACGCTCGAGTTGGACCCTGACCAACCGCTGGTTAAAAACAATCTCGCTTGGTTGCTTGCTGCACGGGAAAACCCCAGCCTTGATCGAGCGATGGACTTGGCGAGTTCAGCCGTCGAAACCGCCCCTCAGATCGCCACCTACCGAGATACCCTCGGGACGGTTCTTTTGAAGCGTGGCGATGTCGCACAAGCGGTCACAGAATTAGAACGAGCGTTGCCCGGGATGCCAGCCAACGACCGTTACAAAGTCCATCGTAAACTGGCGCAGGCGTACCAAACGCTTGGCAATGAAGTGCTTGCCGAGCGTCACCGAAGCAAAAGCGAGCCGACACGAGTGAGCCAATAACGCGGATGTGCCAATAACGCGGTCAAGCTAGTTAAACCTGTTGAGCCACCAACACACGATGATCCCGACCGTCTGTACAACTATGTCGGATTTATTGGTTCTGCGCGTGTCTCCGAAGGTTTGGTCCCTTCGGAATGAGTTTCTTTTGCCGGGCTAACGTTTGACTCATCGGGCATCGGAGTACTCGGAATGATAGGAAGTAGTGCCGACGGACCAGAGTTGGGTGTAGCGTTCGGGGAGGGAGCGTATGCCGGACTACCCGGCGTCCCAGGGGAAGCGTAGGGTTGAGACCAACCATGATTGGGGATACTGCTGTACACCATTTGCGGTGGTGGAAAATAGGGAGGCAGCGAGGGTGCGACTGTCGTCCCTAGCGTGGGGTCGACGGCAGTGCGAAATTCAAAAACCGTTGGAACTCCGATGGCCGGAAATGCGGCCCCTGACATGTCGTAATCCCATTCCGTTCCGTCGATGCGTCCGACAAGGCTCGCCACGCGATCGGCGATGATCTTGTCTTTGTTTTCCTCTCGCTTCTCGGTCGCTTCCCTGAATTTCTGCGCTGACTTCTCGAGCGACTCAAGCATGCGTCTGGTTACTGCATGCTTCTCTTCAAATTCGTTGGTGACATGTTTTTTGATTTGAGAGAGGAGTTCCTCTCTTTTGGCTTCATCATCGCAGTTTGCGTATTCTTGGAGCAATCGCGAGGTTGCAAGAGCATTGCTGTGGCTAGCTGGACTCAAGTAAATATTGCTCGGTGGTGTGGAGAATACAGGTTGCGCGTAGATCGAAGAAGATGCTTGGACTGCGGAAGGTACATAAGCCGTTGTCGAGGAGATCGATGGTAACGGTACAGAATACGTGGGAGGGTAATTTTGATTTGGTTGCAATGGTACAAACTCTTGCGGAGCAGGTACCCGTTGCTCGAAACGTAGTTGTGGGGTTCTTAGGATTGGACCAACTGGGGGCGGTGCAATCGCATGCGTGAGGGGTGCGTTACCAGGTGGGACCATGGCTGGCAGGGGCAAATGTTGAGCGGAAAGAGGTGGCCATGGAACGCTATTACGCCCCCATTTGTCATTTTGTGGGCGTTGGTTCTGCTGCTGGGCATAAAGTATCTCTCGAGCGGCGAAGCCGACGATAAAGATACCTCCCAGTGCTCCTGCAACGACAATCCACCGATATGGTCTCTTCATGCTATTCAACCCTACGTATGTTGCGTTTATAGGTAACGCTACCATGGACATCGGAACGTGCCATTCCACGCACGATCAATCGGCCGGAGTCTACTGCAAGTCAAACCGAGAGTAAACACGACAAACCATCGAGAAGAATCACCTCGCGAATGCTGTCATTCCGAAACCGAAGTAAACGGGGGCGACGGTACCTCGCTACCGCCGATTTTTTTCGCTATCCCCTTTGGGATCTGCTATCCGTGTTGGTAGTACGGAGAGATCATGAGATAAGCCAGGACGCCGGTGATCGAGACGTAGAGCCATACAGGCATCGCGTATTTAGCGATGCGGCGATGGTCAGAGAAGTGACCGAGCCATGCGAATAGAAATGCTCGCAGAACTAGAGGTAGAACGATCAGGGACAGGAAGATGTGTGAAATCAATATGAAATAATAGATCGGACGTATCCAGCCTTGACCGCCGAACGGGGTGGATGGGTTGGAAAGATGGTAGGTGACATAGCAAACGAGGAAGCAGCCACCGAGGCAGAAGGCCGAGGTCAACGCGAAGCGGTGCAATGCGACCTTCTTGGATTTGATCGCTATCCAACCGATGATCAGAAGGATCGATGTGAGGCCATTGATCGCACCGATGGCATGAGGCAACGAATGCGTCCAATTTCCGAGGTCGATTTTGGTTCGGATACCCAGTAGCAGAGCAACTACGACAGGAATAACAATCGACAGTACGTTCACACCGAAGATGGCTTTTGCATGGTTTGCATCCACTGGGATTGCCGAAGTCGAATCTTGGGATTTAAAGTCTGTCATGGTTCACCGAAGGTCCAATTGAAGGCGGAGACTGGGGCCCGCTTCGAAACCGAGCAACATGTACTAGCATACCGTCTCGGCAAGTCCCTTTGAGCCGGGGGGGAAGTATATGCCGATTCCCTGATCACCCAAAGGATCTGGAAATACTCGAAGCACGGCGAATAGTTGTGCGAAAAGTTGCTTGTCGCAGTTCGAGGTGCAGAGATTGCCGAGCGCTAGTAACGGGTATCTCGAACGGGTTTGACGGTGCGGATGACATCCGCCCGATCGCGTTCATCGAAGATTTGGGCAAGCAGGAAACACTGGAGGGCTTGCATCAGCCTTGCGCATTGATTCATCACGACATCTTCTCGTCGATCCCGATTGGAAATCGGTGAGATCATGACATGGATGTGCGTCGCTTGCTTGATTTGGTTCTTTTCGCTCCCTGCCTTCATTTCCAATTCGGTCAATTTGACTTGAATGCGATGCTTCCCGAGACGTTGATCACTTTGTCGCGTCATCGGAGTGTTTTTGCAATCGATATCGAAGATGGCTTGATTCAGTTCCACATGGCTAACTTTGCCTCGAAACTCCTCGATGAATCCTCTTAGCTTCTCCAGCGTCACATCTTTGGTGACGTTGGAAACCAATTCCGCTTCCAACTTTATCTTGTTGGTGGATAATCCGACCCAGTCGAGCCAGCTTGTGGGTTGCGAGAAGGTTTGGTAATCCTTGTTCTTCAGTTCCTCAAGACCGATAGCGACAACGCGATCGCGGCCGGATTCCTTGGCCATGATCAAGCAGCGGTCGGCGCGTCCGAGTGAGCTTTCGTCGGTGTCACCAACCTGTACGACAGTTACACCGAAGCTTGCCGTGATGCAGTTGTTTCTCAGTTCGGGAATAGGCATGCGGCTCAATTTGCCACGAATGGACTCGGCGAGATCCGTCGCTTCTTTCAAATCGCAATTCGGGCAGAGCATGACGAACTCTTCGCCGCCATAACGAGCGACCAAGTCGGTCGATCTGCATGATTCTTTCAACAGTTGAGCAAACATCTTCAAAGCGGTGTCACCCGCTTGGTGCGAAAAGTTGTCGTTGATGCGTTTGAAGAAGTCGATGTCGCAGATGATGATCGCGCCTTGAGGCTCCCCGTCGATGTGCTGTTTCACAAATTCCGGAAGCTGGCGATTGAGTTCACCGCGGTTGCAAACCTGGGTTAATGGGTCTTGGCAGGCTCGTTGATGCAATGTTGCAATCTTCTCTTCGAGAGCGGCTGTCTCGCTGATGTCTTCCAGCAGCATTGCCCCTCCTGACAAGATTCCTTGCTCATTATGGACGGGAACGAGTTCCAGTTTGAGATGCAGGAGATTCGAATCCGGCATCTTGATCGAGTATCGCCGCTCGCAGCGTTCGCCTGTCGTAATCAGTTCTAGGAACGGGCAATTTTCCCCTGCGATTTTGAATCCGTCTTTGTCTCTTAAACCTGCGATCGCTGGAACCCAGAATTGCTGCAGCACCGCATTTGCAGGCTGGCCAGTCATCCGTTCCGCCGCCTTATTCCATTGCAGGATTCGAAATTCAGTGTCGATGAAAATGACACCTTGTTGCATGTTGTTCAGCATGTGCCGGTAGAAACTGTCGCTGAGCGTGTGGTCGAGCGCGCTGGATTGAGCGGTGTACACGCTTTGAACCTCAGGGGTCGCTGACGCTTGGAAATACAACAAATGGGCTTGGGCAGGCATGTTGTTTGCCCAGCGATTGCGAACTTTTTCGTCGAGCTCGGGCCGGGGCCTCAGGATCAACTCGGCAAAGGAAGCGGTGAGCCGAGGGTCGAATTGCATGCCGCTACAACGCACTAACTCAGTGATCGCCTCAGTGGGGGTCAACGGTTCGCGGTATACCGATCGCGTCGTCATCGAATCATAGGCATCGATGATGTTGATGAGGCAGGAGGCCATTGTGGCCACCTCCGATAACGCCGAACTTTTCAAATCCGAGTATTGCCTGCCGATTCCCAACAGCGCCCGTTGAAGCGTTTCGGATCCACCCGCCGCTCGGACGATCTCGACGCCAACGTGCGGATGCAAGTCCATCATGGACTGTTCATGGGTGTTCAGTTTCTCAGACTTTTGCAGCACGCGATCAGGAATACCGATCTTCCCAATCTCATGCAGTAATCCGGTCAGTTCCAGCAATTGGAGTTGTTCCTCGCGGATCCCGTACGTTAACCCCCATGCGCTCGCTCTCATAGCGACACGAAGCGAATGGCTTGCTGATGGTCCGTATTTTGCCCTCAGCGCAATGTGCAACGATGAGACGATCCCGAACTTCGCATGGATCTCAGTTGGCGTTAATAAACTCGAATCAGGATTGCTAGACTTCAGATCCGATTTGATTCGTTTCTTATCGGACTTCGCCTCTGTGTTGCCAGACTTCGCCTCACCGCCAAGCTTCGCCTCGACTTTCCCCTGCTTCGGGGCTGGCGGAAGAGACGCGTCCACAACCGTGGCCGCAGATCGATTCTCGTTCGATACCGTTGCGATCGGATTCGAAGTCGGTGAGGGACCGGAGGATTCGGCGCGGACCTTCCCCGTGTCACGGTTTGACTCGTGATTCTGATCGGGGATCTCGGGTGGAAGGACCGGGGTCTGCGTCATTAACGTAAAAATTGGAGAAATGGCGCACGCGGCGATAGCACCCCTCTTGCGAGTTTGCGCGGTCGCCTGCGTACTTTTCAACTCAGCAGAAACCTAGTTCACGGAAAACAACGGCACGAAAATCCTCGATTGTCAACATGGACGATGAAGAGAATGCAAAGTGATTATGTCTCTTAAATCGCCTTTTCCGGTTTTAACGACAAGGGGTTTTACTCAATGGGCCTTCGAAATGGATTACCGCCCCCCTGTGTCCTGCTTTCAAAGCCCCGCTGTCTGCAGTACCATGAGCCCGTTGAGCTGAGTAATTTCCACGGTTCAGCCAACGCGTTTCTTTGACCGCTGAGTACCTATTCCATCTGTTAATCACTATGAACTCCCCCCTCGTCGCTATCAGCATCTTCATCGCGGTTGCGGGAGCGATTCTTGCATTGATCGCCATCGCTGTTTTCACGCGGTATTTTTGGCTTTGGATTCAAGCCGTGATGACTGGTGCCAAGGTCGGCGTATTCGACTTGATCGGGATGCTTTTCCGACGCGTCGATGCTCGAACCATCGTTCGCAGCAAGATCATGGCTGTGCAAGCCGGGATCAATGATCCGGATTTGACCACCAAGGCTTTAGAAGCCCACTATTTAGCTCGAGGTAATGTACCTCAAGTGATTCGCGCACTGATCGCGGCCCGGAAAAGCCGACAGATCACCCTCTCGTTCCGTGAAGCTGCCGCGATTGATCTCGCTGGTCGGAACGTATTGGATGCCGTCCAAACAAGCGTCTATCCCAAAGTCATCGATTGCCCTCCTCGCAACAGTGCAAGCCCGTTTCTGGATGCGATTGCCAAGGATGGTATCCAGCTGAAGGTGAAAGCGAGAGTAACCGTACGGGCGAACCTACAACGGTTGATCGGTGGAGCGACGGAGGAAACGATTATCGCGCGCGTCGGGCAAGGGATCGTTTCGGCCATCGGTTCCTCGGATAGTCACAAAGTTGTTCTCGAAAACCCTGACGTGATCTCCAAGACAGTTCTCGCGAGCCGACTTGACGACCAAACCGCTTTTGAGATCGTCTCGATCGACATCGCCGACATTGACGTGGGTGAGAACATCGGTGCACGATTGCAGGCCGATAGGGCCGAAGCGGACACGCGAGTGGCGCGCGCTAAAGCAGAAAGTCGCCGCGCCGAAGCGGTCGCTATCGAGCAAGAAATGATCGCAAAAATTGAAGAGAGCCGGTCGGTTGTCGTCGCCTCGGAGGCTTATGTTCCCGTCGCCATCGCGGAAGCACTCCAAACCGGGAAAATCAACGTGATGGACTATTACAAGCTCAAGAATTTGACCGCGGACACAGAGATGCGTCAGAGTATCGCTGGTACGAGTACCACCGGTCCCGCTGCAAATGCTCGGCCCAATTAACCACGTGCTAACTAAGTTATGCGTTGACCACACAAGGTCGATCCTGCACTCTCGGCACGCCCTAACGATCCTTCGCTATCCGCTCTTTATTTGTATTACCATTGATTTCACCGATCCAGAGGCGACCGCAACCATCATGAGCGATGAACTCGACGATTTCCTCCGTCAAGCGGCCCAGCGCCGGCAGCAGCGTCAGCAGCAACGTGCTCAAGGTGGCAAGGCATCGCCGGGAACCCCAACCGAGCAACCTTCGGCTCGAGCCCAGCGGCCAGCGCCGCAACCTACTGCCCCGGCACGCAGGAACGCGAATCCTTCGAGTTCGGATCCCATGGGGCGGACCAATCCCCCAACTCCCAGTGTGCGGACTTTGGAGCCC
>VGZN01000179.1 GCA_016872635.1 Planctomycetota bacterium
CGACCACACAAAATTAACCTTCCGTTTTCAGGGACGCGATTATCGTCTGACGGACGTCCATGGAAACGTCGTGCAGTCGATCTTAGCTTAGTGAAGCATTTCGCTTCGAACTCGGTTTTGTGAGCGATTTTAACGCTATCCGGCAGTGCCATTTTGGTGCGACAGTGCCAGCTTACAATCATGATGAGCGTATCGATCATCAAATCACGGGCAACGCCCCGATGCTCACAATCCCGACTGCGTCTTGGCTTCGAGGTTAACCAGAAACTCCGCCGCTTCTAATACGGAATCCTCATAGTGCAACTGAATCACACCCAGTCTCTTTAACTCCTCCACTTTGCTCAATTCGGCCGCATAGACGTTGTCCGCCAGTGCATTTAACCGAGAGACTCGTTGGTACCAACTCATCACGAGCATCGCAAATACCAGCACCGGCACCAAAGATATTACCGTTGAGGTAAACAGCATTCCAGGACTCGGGTGAGGGAACGACTCGACCATTGCCGACGCATCCGTCCACGCTCGATAACTGGCGTAAAAATACTGCCGATAGATCGAAATGATGGGACCGGCCATCAAGCCCCAGAAAACAAAGGTGCCTAACGCTGCGAAACCCAATAAAGAAACCCTTGAAGCCCGATTTTTCTCCAAGGTAAAATCGAATACTTCGCGTGCTTGCGACTGCAATTCATCCACTCCGGTCAATCGCACCCGCAATTCACCGTCGACCGAGCGGCCTTCCCTATGGTCGCCACGAATCCGGTCGATGGTGCGGTAAAACTGCTGCTGGGCTGGTTGAAGTCGATCTTGAATTTGACGGTTTAGTTGATCCCGAATCCCCTGCTGGAGGCCCTGATTCGCCTCCCTAGATGTGGCTAAATTCTTCGCCCACGCGGCGAACGTTACGAAGATCGATGGAATACTGCCGGTCATCGAAAGCAATAGTCGATCCCATGCACCATGTGTGAATCCGAGTACGTTCAGCAGCGTTCGATAGGGGAAACAAAACAGTCCAGTCCCACCGATGACGTCGGCGCGAATCCTATCACGTATCGCTGTTTTGAGAACCTGCTTAGACCCCAACACTGTTTCGATTGCTTGGCTCGGCAATGCATCGGCGGCCGTATGCAATTTACGTACTGCTTGCGCTAACTGAGGAACTTGGCGGTCGATCAACTGGGAGACGCGATGCCTCAATCGATCACTCAAGGAAGCTAATCGACTCGCTTTCGTTGCCGAGATTGCATCGATCGACTCCCGTGACAATCGCTCTTTCAGGTCCAAACGAAGTCGCTCGCCGACACGCTCTTCGTCTCCATCCGCTTCAAAATCGGCAATGATGATGGGATCCAAAAATCGGGTATTGGGAGCACTTGCCGTCAATGCAGCACGGTACCATTCCAAATCTCCTCGCAGGGATTCACTGACCCGTTCTTCTTGGTCCCCTGCATCTCCCCTGTCGCCGTTCCCTCGAGAGGCAAGTCCGGTAGAAATTTCCTTCAATGGAACACAAGTGATAAGCGGAATACAGACAGCGCCATCGGTCAATGCTGCTAATTGAGAATGGATAGCACTTCGCAATTGATCTCGACGGGCGACAAGCAACTTGATTGGCGAAAAGCTAAGTGAATCACGAGCAATTGCAGCGGCAGTAGGATCGTCATCTGTGTAACCTGGCGTATCGATCAGCAAGTACGGACGTCCCATGTCGAGCATACGATGTGCAGGGCACGGAACATAGACTTCCTTGGAAGGGTCTAACGCTTCAGGCGGTACCGGACCAATCCAATGCAATTGAGTTGTCGCTTCACTGGATAAGACACCACTGGGGAGCGATTCTGCCACGCGCTCGTCGAGCAGCATTTGCCTTGCCACCCAGGTTTTTCCTTGCCCTTTCGCACCGACAATTGCGAAGCTGGGCAGCGCGATACCTCGGCCGCTCATAATATCGTTGGCTTGACGGCGGTACTCGTCACACCACTGCACGATCGTATGGCAGCTCGAATGCTGTCCCAACAACCTTAGCGCTGCACCTTCAATACGATCTGCGATTACTAAAGACTCATTCATGTTCTTTGCGCACACTCCATATCCGCTAAATGCGATTGGATCTGTTGAAGCACGGATTCGTCGAAAACGAGAGGAGTTAGCGCTGCCCCAGGCGACTCCTCCCCCGCCTGCTTTCTTACTCCAAGCTGGCTCTGCGACAGATCTCGACTAGCCCCACTTAACGAAACCTTGAGTGGGTTGCTCGCGGAGGATCGATCGAAACCGAGTTCATCCATCACGAGAGCTACCAAATCGGACAACTGCTGCCACGCGGACTCTGTCTCGGCGATCTGTGGCATGGAATCGGCATTGGCGATTACCAAACCAACACCGGCGGCTCCGGCGACGAGGAGTTCTTTCAGAGACGCAAATACAAGTACTGCGGAACCACCAAAGTCCAATGGCACCATGATCACTGCTAGCAGAGGAGCAAAAAGGATCCCAGCCGGTGCAATACCGCTGAGAAAACGTTTTCCCATAGGCATCTCGGCCCACAACCGTCGGGTTAGAGCGTCGACTTGCTCTTGGTCTAAACGAGTACGGCTTTCCTGCTGAAATCGATCGATCGCACGCTGGCATGCAGAACGAACAACATCCCTTCTCATCTCGGATTCATCCAATTGAAACACACCCGTGACATCTCGTTGTGCTAGCCGATCACAGAGTGCATTGGCGGTGACGACGTGCCCATTTTCCCCTCGCTTGAATCGCCCGCGAATCCAGTCCCCCACAGCATTCGAACCATCGGAAACCCAACCCGGCACTCGGAGCCAGGAGGTTGCATGAGTGACGGAATCCTTGCCCGCTTGAGCGATTCGTTGAACCCAACGTCCCGGCTTCGCCCACCAAGGTGCTGTCCGCTCAAGCGATTCCGCAATTTGCTCGACGACTTGTCGAGATGCTTGGAGGCGTATTCGAGGCTGGGCGGCAGAAGAATTTGGGTCTATCGAATTATCCAAACACGCATCTGCAATCGCCCGCAAAGCCGCTTGATTTTCCTGCCGCTTCCTGTCATTCCATTGCCGTAGCCCTGACATCCCCGCGTGGACCATGCTCGTCAAACGGGTTGTCGCTGAACGAATAGAATCGTCCAGCAGGTCATTCGCTTGCAATTGACGACCCAAACGGATCAACCAATCGGCGTCTGGAACGCGTTCGGGAGGCTGGGCACGTCCTTCTTCGTCAACGCGAAAAAACAACGGAAGTGGCGGGTTCAGGGCGTTGGCTAGTTCAAGAGGTGGTGAAGGCAATTTATCGCGATCTCTAGGACCTTCGAAGTGATAGGCCATGTATACCCTTCGAAGCCCGGAGGATCCGTATAGAACATGGACCTCTTTGGAGATCTGATCAACGAGATATTTTCTAGGAACTCGGTTCACAGCCATGATCCGCTGTACGTGTGGCATTTGAGTCTCGAGCAGTCGCAACAATTTGCTGACCGTTTGATCATGCATTGAATTTGCGGGAAGTACGATAATCGATGCTGAACAGATCCTCGCCGCTCGAGTCAACACTGCAAATCGGCTACTAGCGACAACAGCGGAGGCTTCATCGTAGCGCGACGATTGGACGGGAACATCAATCCCCCGATCCATCAATCCCGTTTGCACATCAGGGCAATCCATAAGCGCGATTCCGAGTCGATCCAAGCTTGCGTCGAATGCCACGAGGGGAATTTCGATAGGGTTGCGCTGTTCCATTTCGCCGTTAGATGACTTTATCCTCCGTGGGGAGATATCATTGTACTGCTTGCTTGCGACGCTCGAGTCGGCGGAAAGAGCCTCGCATTCGCATCCAAAATTCGCCGTCAAACGCGATTGGATAAACTCCCAAAAACCAACGTGTGACTTCCAGGACTCCGGTAGCCAAAGAACGAATCGGTGCGTCCCTTCGGAGTTCGCTGAACCGATCAAAACTCGCGAGCGATATTCATCGGAATGTCCAACCGCCTCGGTTCCACCGGAACTTAGGAACGTGGCTACCAATGAACTCTTGCCCGCGTTCAGCATGCCAAGGACCGCTACAATAGGACAAGCAGGCGCCGTCGACAGCACACGAGCTTGCTCCAAAGCTTCGGATAATTCCTTCGCTAATAACGAATCGTTCGGGGCAATAGTTCTCAATGTTCTGGTTCCTTCTTCAGAAACCCTAAGCAAATCGAGAAAACTTGATTTCGGCGTGCCCGAAACCGACCTCGCAACCGAAGTTCCTCGTATTAAAACATCCAGTTCGGAAACTAGTTTCGGTAACGTACTGTCCACGGATAGGCATTTCGAGGCGAAAACTCTTAAAACTCGGAACGATTGACAAAACGACTTATTCGCCAATAGTAGAGCATCTCTACCAACGAACCAACAGATTGAATTATCGCGACAGTTGAAACAACAATGGCAGCCGGGATCACCCTAAACCGCAAAACACTCACAGCCCTCATTCTACTGAGTGTGTTGATCCCGGTCGGCTACGGTTTGGGGTTAGCCGCTTGGATGAAGCCCATGCCAGAGCCGCACTTGGATGCCCAAGTCCGATTGGACGCGACGTGGGTAGGTGCCGAATCCGACGCGGCCAACCGTCGATTAATCCCGTCGGTAACCGTCAAAAACCCCACTGATCAATTATGGAAAAATTTAACGATCGGGTTAAATGAACAGTTCTACGCATCGGAACCCAAGGGGATCAGCCCCGGGGGAACGTTATCGATACCTCTCGAGGCATTTGTAGCGAGGAATGGCAGCGTCAAGTTTCCGGTCGGAAACCGCCCCATTAAACACGTGATCGTTTTTGCGCAAATCCCCTCAGGTGCACGGGCTGTTGCAGAATTTGATTTGTTACGACGCCAACAAGAGGGGATCATCGGCAAACCCGACGACCAGAGCGATGTAATTCCTTGGGCTTCGCCCGTCCACCCGTAGGAGCATACGCGAAAATCCCGAACGTGGCATTCGTGCGTAGGAACGCAATCCACGCGAGGTCGCTTGGGTCCACCAAAGCCTAACGACTAATTGCTACCAAGCCTTACTCGGGCCAAACCATGACCTCGGTAACACCGCTCTTAGCGGGTAGCTTATGCTCGAACACAATTCGAAGTCGATCGCTCGTGACTGGTTCAAACTGCGCCTCATTCCATTGGCTCCCGCGAGGCTCGACGGGCTGATGCGTCTCATCGCGAACCCGTTCCCAACCGTTATCGCGCCACACTTCAATCGCATACGACTTGGGTGCCTGGACGCCGCCCCGATCATCATAGATGGCGAGTTCGACACGTGAGAAGCGAGTAGGCTTTTCGAACTGAATCTGCAACCAATCGGTATTATTGGGAGACTCATAGCTCGTCCAGCGATTCACTGGATTCGGGACGAATACAGTCTTTCCATCGTTCGATTTCTCCGCGGTTCCGCCAAAACGATCGCTGTGCGACGCGGTCGCTCGAGGGAACTCAGCACCCGCAGGACGGTAGGCTATATTTCCGCTTGGAGGCGGTGCTATGCGATAGGGCATCTCCCCGTTGCCCCAGGCTTCGATCTCCGTCAATCCAACCCGCCGCCCCTGTTTAGGAACCATCTCCAATCGAACTTTACGAATCATGCCATCACCAAGCTTCATCGTCGTTGGGCGATGACCTTCGATAGCCCCCATTCTCGAATGATCCAAGCGATTCCACTCGTCGTTCAGCTGCGTCGCCACGGAGGTCTGACCCGGAGCAGCGATCGATCCCTCCCTATCTGTATCATCGTCGAGAAAATAGAACTTCAAAGTCTGTATTGGACGGGGAACACCGAAGTCGACTTCGACCCACTCTTTCCCATCCTTCGCATCGCCACTTTCCCAGCGATTAGGCGGATTTTGTAGGTACCAATAATTCCCATCCTGGATTTTCGAAACCGACGTATTCTCGCTCGTCGACGACGCGCTCACTCTCGGAAAATAATCTCCGTCGTTATTGACGGCATGATTGACGATGCGATTGTCGCTTCCCGACGCATTTTGAGATTCGGTTGCTGATGATTGCCCCGGCTTCGCAACACTCGGCAATCGGAATGAGACGGCTTTCATGTCTGGACGGTTCAAGATCGCCCGGCCGTCCAGAATCACTGTAAGCCCCTTCCCGGCACCATCTTGAAGTCCATATTTGTTTCCATCTTTGTCCCAAATCACGGAGACCTGATGCCCTTGCACCATGACACCGTCCAAGGCGAAATACTCCCAGTCCTTGAACGCGAGTGGGCTGATGCGAACTTCCATGTAAGCTCCATTGGGATCTTCTGGCCCCTGCACATCCAAACCGACCAACCCGCTGATCACCAGATCGCAAAAACCAGAGTGGAAATAATGCTCGCTGTGGTTGTAACCATCATGCCCTTCGAAGGAACCGGTGTCGGGGTGCAGCGCTTCTGCCAAGTAAGGCTTCCCGTCCTTTCGGTGCGATTTTGCATAGATCTGCAATAGCCGCACATAGTCATCCGAAGAGACTGCGTCAGTGCGTCGGGTCTGCAGCAAATTCGCGAGCCCTTTTAGGGTTTGCGTTGTGGCATACGGCCACGATTGACCGCTCCACCAACAGCAGCTTTTCTGAAGCAAAAACATCGGGTCATTTCGCTCGACGGTGCTCGGCCCGTATTCCGCATAAAAACCATCGCGATCCATCAGCTTTCTCCACGCGACATCAAACTCAGGCGTGGAATCTAGCATTTTAAACTGCCATGGAACATAACCGATCAATTCACGACCATGAGAGTCTCCGGCAAACCGGCCTGTCTCGTAAACTAGCGTTCGTGCCTTGATATCGTACCCATCTCTGTTTTCATCGTTCTTGAACATGGGGAAGAAGAACTGCCGTTTAGGATCCCAAAGCTTCTTGAGCACTGTCTCCCGAAGCTCCGCTGCGAACGCAGTGAACTCTTGCTCGGTAGCAGCATCATTAATTCGCTTCGCGATTTGAGCGATAGCAATAGCATCCGCCCACATGTACGCATTGAACGAAGGCCGATAGCCAGGTGCGCCTCGCAGGATGTCTTGAGTTTGGCGGCTCGCTATGTTGAACTCCATCCCATCGTCATGGCCGGTTTGCCAAAACAACCCAACATCGGCATCGTAATGGCGATCCTTCCATTTGCGATAATTGTCGACTAATCCCGGCAATAGGGATTTGAGAAGCGTTGGGTCCGGATGAACACGATCCACCGCAAGCACCGAGTCGGCCAGCCAATTGGAGTAATTTCGAGGCTGCGCACCCTTGGTCTGCAGCCAATATTTCGAGTAATCATTCGCAATCGTTGGATTCCGAAGCCAACGCGCTTCATAAAGCTGATGGCCTGCAGGGCAACTAATGGCACCATACGCGCCAGACCAAAAGGGGCGATCGATAAACTCGGTAAATAGATATCCCGAGTCTTGCGAGCCATACGTCAAGTGCTTGGTGATCAATTCCCAACGGTAGTAATAGGTTGTCACTAAGTCCGGATCAGGGCAATCGAAGAAAGGAATATTTTCGAGATACCATCCCCAATCGCGGTTATCGAAATACCTCTGTTTCTCCAACAATGATTGTTTATCTAAAACCTGTGCCCACCCACGCTGAACGCATGGCGACACCCCCAAGACTGCGAACGCCACCAGGGTACCAACGATCAATCGCAGTAACATTCGAATGCCCCATTTCCAAAACTGGAGATCAACAACGAAAATCTAAAGATGCAGCATCGAGGTTGTTTCAAGGAAACCAACCAATGATCTCGCTTCCGCACCCTGTAAATATACAGTGAATGCTCGAGAATCATAAGGACACCAGAGCCATGCCGGTTATCTACAACCGGTGAGGATTGTATCGGTCGTATCAATTTATCGCTCTTCATCCCGGGGCCTTGATGACCGATTGCCACAACTTTACCGAGTAACTCCAAAGGCTCCTCACCATCCCCTACTACAATGGAGTGAAACGGACCTCCTTATTTTCCGAAACCCGAAATCAACGTCCAATCTATTGTCAGCAACACACGCCGGTGGGCCTCACCCTACCACTTCGGACCCAACTTCGTCCGATTTAGAAAAAGTAGGGAAAACCAGAAGCAATTGGTTTGGACTCGCCCTGGGAGTCACGAACCAAGCTACCGTAAGCGCATCGAATTTTTTGACCTTCGTGATTTTGGCAAGATGCAGCAGCGACGATGTCTTCACTAGCTTTGCGCTGGGCTGGCAAGTCATTAGTTACCTCAGGGCGATACAAGAAAGAGTCATATCTGCCCCATTCGTAACCTTTGCACATCGACGAACAACGGACCTTCCTGCTTGGACGGGGAACAGCCTTGCTCACGAGTTCGTTTTTTCGACCTTGTCGTTCTTCATCATGCTTGCCGCGGCGATATCGCTCATCCTAAGCGGCACGAATACGGAATTTGGCTACGGCTTACTGGTCCAATGCATGATCCTACCTGGAATGCTATTAAAGGATCACCTGCGCACGGTGTCATTCACTACATTCCACCCGGTTTTGGCAATCACCGTGGATGGGATCGCCGCGCTGCTTCAACTCTCTGGCATACTTTTTCTTGGAGCACGCTATTTATGGGGAGAAGAGCAAATCCAACTGCTCAGCGTCGCCGCTGTTCTTGCACTTTCTAATTCACTACCGACGTTGATCTGGTTCCTAAATCCGCCTCTTTCCTGGAGGATTGAACGTCTAAGGCTGTGGCAACAATGGACTATCTCATGGGAATACGCAAAGTGGCTTGTGGTTGCACGATCCTTTGCGCTAGGCGGAGCGATGCTTATTCCATGGATACTTGCATCGAACCGTGGCGATACAGAGACCGCAACCTTCATCAAGTGCCTGAATTTGACTGGCATCTCGCTAACCTTGATCGCTGGATTGAACAATTACCTTCTCGGACAGAATGTCCACGCCTACCACGCCTATGGATCGAGAGCCTTATCCCGCTCCTTGTTGAACAGCACCCTTATTTTTACCTCCGTACTCGCCCCCTTGTGCATTCTCTTCTTTGTGTACGGTGATAAACTCGTCGAGAGTATTTACAGAGACGCCGACCCGCGTGCCAATGTTGTTTCTGGCTTATTGGGCTTGAACATGCTGGTGGTGAGTTGGGCGATTGTTGCCAGCAACGGCCTGGCGGCTCTCGGGCGTTCTCAAGCCAATTTAGTGGGTGAATTGGCAAATTGCTTGGTTT
>VGZN01000180.1 GCA_016872635.1 Planctomycetota bacterium
ATTCGAGGTACCGAGCGATCCGACTTCGTGCCACGGAGCAGTGTTCCCCGATTCCCGCTGTAAAGACGATGGCATCAAGACCACCGAGCGAGGTAGCCGCACTGGCAATTTCCTTCGCGACACTTCGGCAGAACATGTCGAAAGCGAGTTCGCATCGCTCGTCGTCTGTTAGATTTTCGACGATTCGTCGCATGTCGCTGCTCGTCCCCGAGAGCCCCAATAAACCAGATTCTTTCGTTAAGAGAGTCTCTATTTGCGAGGGAGCCATAGATTGTCGCATCCAATGAATGAGCACACCTGGATCGATGCGACCCGATCGAGTCCCCATGATCAACCCATCGAGGGGAGTGAAACCCATGGTGGTTGTGCGGCTTTCAAGTGCCAACATCCCACATAAACTCGCTCCGTTTCCAAGATGGCAAACCACGGTTTTTCCAACCGCTGCGCGATCGGAAACAGTCGGTAGTCTTCGCGCGATCGATTCGTAGGAGAGACCGTGAAACCCATAGCGGCGAATGCCGTTTCGGTATTGTGTCTCCGGGATCGCAAACCGTCGCGCGACCTCAGGTAGCGTTGCATGAAAGGCGGTATCGAAACAAGCGACGTGCAACGCTTCGGGAATCGCACGCATGGCACTTTGCATCGTGGCAATTGCCGGAGGCTGATGCAGCGGCGCCAGATCGATGGTTCCCCGGAGTGCTCTCAGCATTTCCTCGGAAACTCGCGTCGGCTTGGTAAACATACTTCCACCGTGCACAACGCGTGTCGCCACAACATCGATAGCAAGCCCCTCAATACCGGTCTTGCCATTCCGAGGTTGTTGATTTGCGATCAGTTCCGCGATGGTTTGATCCACGCACTGCGCATTGATGGAATTATCGGCGATGGAATTATCGGCGGATCCGTAAGCGGACAACTCCCATTCCAAGGTTTCCGCAATCCGTTGCTCGAGTCCTGATCGTTCACGCTGCTGGTAAATCGCGTACTTAAGGGTCGATGAACCGGGATTGAGGACCAGAACAACCGGCGAGTCCTTTGCCATGGTAACCTGCGATGCATCCAATATAGGGAAATCGAAATCCAGTCTGATACTAGGGCTGCTTGAGACCGCGACGAATAAGCAATGCGTCGACTTTGGGTTCGCTCCCTCGGAAGTCGATGTACTGTTGCATTACCTCGCGCGTTCCCCCACGCGACAGGATTTTTTCACGGAAAAGCTTCCCGTTTTCGGGCGTCAGTCCACGTTGCGACTTCATGAATGCAAATGCATCTGCTGCGAGTACTTCGCTCCAAAGATACGCATAATATCCAGCCGAATATCCACCCGACCAAGCGTGGGCGAAGTACGTTGTTCGGTAGCGAGGTGGAACCGGAGCATAGTCCACGCCAAAGCGTCTCAGCAACTCGTTTTCGAAGGCGATTGCGTCCTTCGGGATTTCGTTCGGATTGAGCGAATGCCATCCCAAGTCGAGAAGTGCTGCGGCCAAGTACTCCAGTGTGTCATATCCCTTATTGAATTTGTTCGCCGCGATTGCTTTGTTCAATAATTCCTTAGGGATCGTTTCACCGGTTTGATAGTGCCGAGCATAGTTGGTCAATACTTCGGGTTCGATAGCCCAATCTTCATGGAACGTAGAGGGGAATTCGACGTAATCCCGAGGGACCGATGTCCCCGACAAGCTCGGATATTCGACCGATGAAAACAATCCATGCACACCGTGACCCAGTTCATGAAACATGGTTGTTACATGATCCAGGCTCAGTAGGGTGGGTTCCCCTTTCGCTGGTTCGGGAATGTTCATCACATTAACAACGACTGGGAGTCGATTTAACAGTCGAGACTGGGCGACGAGTGAATCCATCCATGCTCCACCTCGCTTGCTATCGCGTTGGAAGTAGTCGGCATAGAACAAACCGATCTGCTTGCCATCGGTTCCTAACACATCGAAGACGCGCACCGTGGGATGCCAGACAGGTAGATCCTTGCGTTCTCGGAACTCAACGCCATAAAGTTTCCCAAAGGTGTAGAAGACACCGTTTTTCAAAACACTCTCAAGTTCGAAATAGGGCTTGATCGAGTTCTCGTCGACTTCATACTCCCGCGCTCGCACTTTTTCTGCGTAATACTCCCAGTCCCATGGTTCGACAGGACCGCTCACGCCATCCGCCTTCATCGCTTGTTCGATCATCAATGCCTCGGACATGGCTTTTCCGACGACACCTGGTACCAGGTTGCGAAGCATGTCAAATGCGGATTTTGGGTCATTCGCCATTTGGTTTTCAAGGGTAAACGCCGCGTGGTTGGGATACCCTAAAATCTTTGCTCGTTCCGCACGGAGCTTTGCAAGCTCGAGAACAATCGGTTGGTTGTCGAGTCCACCAGATTCGCCGATTGCCCGATTGGCTGAGGCAAGCCAGACTTGACGACGCATTTCGCGATTCCTCAGGCTAGTCAGAACGGGTTGCCGAGTGGTGTTAGTGATCGCGATCAAGTACTTACCGGCTTGACCTTTGGCCGCAGCAGCTTGTTTCGCCGCGTTGATTTCTGATTCGCTCATCCCTTCCAATTTCGATACGTCATCGACGAGAACGGCGCGCTCTTTGGTGATGGCTAAAAGATTGTTCTGAAACTGGGTTTCAAGCGACGATAACTGCTCGTTGATCGCGCGCACCCTAGCCTGTTGGTCCTCGGATAGCTTGGCACCGGCCCGAACGAAATCTTCGTAGGTTTCCTGAAGCAGTCTTCGCTGCTCTTCGCTCCACGAGTCCTTTTCCGGACTGTTCCAGAGTATTTCGATGCGAGCGAAAAGTTTTTTATTGAGGTGAATATCGTCCGAATGAGCCGCGAGTTTCGGCGCAATCTCTTCTTCGATCTTCTGGATCTCTGGATTTGTATGAGCTGAGGCCAAATTGAAAAAGACTGCGGAAACGCGAGTCAAGATCTCACCCGATCGCTCCATCGGAATCAACGTGTTCGAAAACGTGGGAGGATCGTTTTGATCTGCGATTGCATTCATCTCTTCAAGCTGTTGCTTCATCCCCGATTCAAACGCCGGCAAGAAGTGCATCGTTTGGATGGCATCGAAGTCTGGGGCTAGTAATGGAAGCTTGCTCGGTGCAAAAAAAGGGTTGCTCTCGTTCATAAATACTTGTTGGGTCGCGATCGATTTTTTAGACGGGGAGTTAGTTGACAATGAAAGGATTCCAGATTGCGCGTGGGCGATTTGAATTAAACCGTTTGTCCCGACGGTAGACGCAGTCCAAAAAAGCGAAGCAACGAGGGCACGCCGAAACGATTTCTTGAATCGCGGGTGTTTGGAGGGGGAATTTCCACGAACTTGCAAATCCGACATGCCATGGGGATTCCAGCCGCTGGGATCAATAGAAATCAGGGACTTCGATGGTTTTCGAGGGTGCGGCATAAGAAGTTGCCTTCAGCGATAATGAGAACGGTCCAAGGAATCTCGGGGGTTATACCCGTTTCGCGGTGTTGCCGAGAAACGAACATCGATGCATTGTATGCCAAGAATGGGAATCCAAGGTAGGATCCCCCTCGCGATTCGTAGAGCTATCCGAAGATGGCTCGTTTCTACAGGTTTGTGTCGTTCGGCGAGCTATTCGGAAAACTCGTTTCCTGGGTTGTCCCCGGCAGCTCGCGTGCAAAGTGCAGCCATGATGTTCAGTGAAATTGCCTCGTTCAAGAACGCGATATGCCCGTCCGCGAAAAGGGCATGGCTTCCCATGCTGTGGAATGAGTAAGGTTCGTTGTCGTTCTTTGCATTCATGGCGGCTGAGCATCCGTTGGCGGCGCGGCAACCTTCGCGGGCTCCATCGCGCGAGGCGCCATCCAAGCTAAAAGCTCCTTCGCTATCGATCCAGCCAAGGCCTTGGTCGTTGCGAGGTGAGGCTTGCGCCATTCCTCGTCGATACACGGTTGGCCTACCTGCAGCCTCGACGACCATGATCGTGTTCGAGGAACCATCGAGGATGGATCCGAATCGGTTCATCGAATTGCGATGCATCACCGAAAACCGATTGGAAGTGTCATAAAACGTGGGATCAATGGAGTTTGGTTGCACACCTAAGATCGCTTCGAAGTCTGTTCTGGCTAATGGAAGATTGAGCGTAAGCGCAGGTCGAGGAGACTTGGCAACAGCCGATAGGACAGGAGGTTGCGTGGGAGCGCTCGGGCAAAGAAAGATTGAAATCGGAATACTCGCCACAGCCAAATTGCTACCTTGCCACCAATGCTGTTGCATATCGTACAACGTGCGAACATTGGTTTGTTCGATTTGTGGCAAGATTACAGTGCGCCAACTCATGTAGGTCCCGTAGGGGTTCCCTGGTCCCACCTGTGTCCAACCCGAGGCAGGGAAGACCTTGTGCGCTGATTCAAAATTCAATACCGCAAGTCCTATCTGCCGCTGGTTGCTTTGGCAAGACATACGACGCGCAGCTTCGCGAGCAGAGTTTACTGCTGGTAGTAGCAATCCCACCAAAATTCCAACGATGGAAATCACTACGAGCAATTCGACGAGAGTGAAGGCCCGATGACAGCTGGCCTGTCGGCAATTTTGGTCGCAGATCATGGAGCTAAATCTCTGAAAGGTACTGGAGGACAGGTTGATGCAATACGTGGCACATCGTCGCGATGGGAAATGGAACTTCATCAACGTCAGTTCGCGTCCGTTCGATGTTACTTCAGAGTGAGTGGAATCGCACTCGTCGGGTCTAAATACCTCCTGTAAACACCAACTTCAATCGGACTGCGATATAGAGACTTTAGCCAACGTCCACTCAAACCGCGACTGGAGTGGGGAGATGACCGCTGGAGTTTCAAGTGGATGAATGCCGGCACGGCACGCAGCTTCCTGAATCTTGAACGTTCGATGAACATTCTTGGATCCTAACGGTGGCTGTAATTAATTCCGAGAGGGCCCATCGTGGTTGAGTACTGGAATCCTGGGAATTGGGGTGATTTACCCCCGCGAATCGATGTTGAAAGCTTGAATCTATCAATGCTGCGAACAACAATGCGGTGTCGAGCCCAACTCTGAGAATTGAACGCATCGCGTTGGAACAGATCGACCTTGTGGGTCGGCATTTTGTAGTTGGTGCTAACTGTTGTCGAAAGTTGCTTTTGAGGAAACTCTCTTCGATGTTCAAGGCTTCCATGTACTGCCGTAGCATTCATGTTGTTTGGATGCGTTCCTACATCACCCTCTTCATTTTGAGTGGAATGCTTTGCGCTGGCCCGGGGCTCGCACAGGACAAACCGGTTGAGCCGTCAGCACCAGCGACTGCTGAGCCAGCTAAACCGGCGGACCCACCTGCACCTGCGGAGCCAACACCCGCTCAAGAGCCTGCGAAGCCAGCGGAGCCTGCGAAGCCAGCGGAGCCAGCTAAACCAGCGGAGCCAGCTAAACCGACTGAACCGGTTCCTTCCACGGAGACGAAGCCGAGTGAGCCCCCTGCGCCGGAATCCAAGAGCGATGCGAAGCCTGCCGAAAAGAAGACCGAAGAAAACAAGCCGTCAGATGCCAAGCCAGAGGCAAAACCCGAGAAAGGTGTTGATGAGCGGCTTGACACGATCGAGAAACAACTTGGAGATATCGCCAAACTGCTTCAAGGGATGAAGCCGTCTTCGGGAGGAGCGTCCGGTAAAGAAACATCGTCGAACTCGACGACCAAACCAGAGAGCAAACCAGCGGAGGACAAGGTTGAAAATCGAAAGCCATCAGAGTGGGATGGTACGATTCCAAAGGATTGGCTCAAAGGGATTCGATGGCGAGGCATTGGGCCTGCTAACATGGGCGGGCGCATTGTCGACCTTGCCGTCAACGAATCGGACTCGAATACATGGTGGGCCGCAACGGCCTCTGGTGGACTGATCAAAACAACCAACAACGGGAACTCGTTCTCGCACCAATTCGACCGAGAATCGACGGTTTCAATCGGTGCGGTAGCAGTGTCCAAGAGCAATCCGGATATCGTTTGGGTAGGGACCGGCGAAAACAACCCTCGCAATTCCGTCAGCTACGGTGACGGTGTCTACAAGTCGACGGATGGAGGTAAGACGTGGGCCAACATGGGGCTCAAGAAAACGTTCCAAATCGGAGAGATCGTCATTCATCCCACCGATCCGGAAACCGTCTATGTCGGTGCCCTCGGACGCCTTTATGGAAACAATGAAGAGCGAGGTGTCTTCAAAACTACAGACGGTGGAAAAACCTGGGAAAAGTGTTTCTACGTTGACGACCGAACGGGCATCATCGAAATGCAAATGCACCCGACCGATCCCAACACGCTGATCGCTACGGCTTGGGAACGATTGCGAGATGGATTTGATAGCTGGCCGGGTAGTGATATCCCGATCCCGGAAGGTTACGGTGGCTATGATCCGATCCGCAAATGGGGGCCCGGGAGCGGCTTGTACAAAACCACCGATGGAGGCAAAACGTGGCGCAAACTCACGAAGGGACTTCCTACAAGCCAAATGGGTCGGATCGGGATCGATTGGTATCGCAAGGATCCTAATGTCATCTTCGCTGTCGTCGATTGCGAGAACATCGGCAAGGGGCCAGCGCCCTTGCCAGTTCTATGGGGAGCGGTGGGCGAAAACCGCGATGGTAAAGCGATCATCACTCAAGTGTATCCCCGAAGCCCTGCTGCTAAGGCGGGACTTGCGGTCGGCGACATCATCGAATCGATGGGTGACAAACCTATCACGGACTTTGACGCGATCCTCGACGAATTGCGGACCAAGAAAGCAGGAGATAAGTTCTCCATCAACATCTTAAGAGGTGCCGAAAAGAAGACGATGGAGTCCACACTCGCATCGCGTGGTGGTGGCGGTGGTGGAGGCGGTGGAGGCGGTGGAATATTCCGTGGTGGAATGTCGTTCGGCGCCTTCGGCGAAGATGAAGAGGAAGGCCTAAAAGTTGTCCAAATCATCCCGGACGGGTCTGCTGCAAAAGCAGGGATCCAAGCCGAGGACAAGATCGTGGAGTTCGATGGAAAGAAGGCGGAGGCGTGGGAGAATGTTCTAGAAATAGCTTCAGGGAAGACTGCTGGCGACAAAGTTAAGGTGAAGTTGATTCGCGGTTCTGAAAGCAAAGAAATCGAAGTCACCATGGAAGCACGCGCTGGTGGTGGCGGTGCTGGTGGTGGCGGTGCTGGTGGTGGCGGAAACGCAACCCAGCAATCCAACACCTATATCGGGATCACCGGTGAGACCGGCCCCAATGGTGGTGCCAAGCTCAATGAGATCACCCCGAACAGTCCAGCCGAGAAGGCAGGGATTCTCAAGGGTGACATCATTCAAGCGGTGAATGATAAACCAACTGCAGACTACCGAGCTACGCTCGACGCACTTCGCGATTTCAAGGCGGGTGAAAAGGTCAGACTGAAAATCGGACGCGCTACGGAAGTGAAAGAAATCGAGGTCACCGTCGAGAACCGACCAGGTCCTGTGCGCCCGTACACCGCATCGCTCGGCGGGCAGGCGCAAAATATCCAAGACCAACAAGGGGCAAAGGGTTTTGAGTATGGAGGTATCTACAAGTCAACCGATGGGGGCGAGTCCTGGACTCGGATCAATAGCCTTCATTCCCGACCGATGTACTTCAGTGTGATCCGCGTCGATCCGAGCGACGACAACAAGATCTACCTTCTCGGCGTGTCACAGCACAAATCTCTCGATGGAGGGGTGACCTTCGATGCGAATCTGGCACGCAGTGTCCACGCGGATGGACACGCCCTGTGGATCGATCCGCGCGATGGACGCCACATGATCATCGGGGTCGACGGTGGTGTTTACGCTACCTACGACCGAGGTGCACGCTGGGATCACTTGAATACCCTCGCGCTTGGACAGTTTTATCATGTCGCGATTTCACCAAAGTATCCTTATTACGTTTATGGTGGACTTCAAGACAATGGAACGTGGGGTGGCCCCGCGATTTCACTCAACGGAAGTGGCCCAGTCAATGAGGATTGGCTCAGTGTCGGTGGCGGGGATGGGTTCATGTGCCGCGTCGACCCCAATGATCCTGATTTGGTTTATTGGACTAGCCAAGATGGAAACATGGGACGCAGGAATATGAAAACTGGCGAACGGGGGGCGATCCGCGCAACGGCACCGGAAGGTGAGCCTGCGTATCGATTCAATTGGAACACACCGTTTATTCTCTCCAATTTCAATTCCAGAGTCTTCTATGCAGGTGGGAACTACGTTTTTCGTTCTTGGGACCGAGGAAACAATCTCGAAAAGATTTCACCTGAGATCACGTTGACCAAGCGAGGTTCGGCGACCGCCCTCTCCGAGTCTCCTCGCAATCCCAACGTGCTCTATGCTGGTACTGACGACGGAGCATTATGGGTGACTCGTGATGGTGGCAAAGAATGGACAGAGATCGGTAAAAATCTTGGACTCCCTGCACCTCGATGGGTCTCCACGATTGAAGCCTCTCGTTTTGCCGAAGGCCGAGTTTATGTTTGTTTGGATGGACACCGTTCTAACGACGACGAACCGTATGTATTCGTCTCCGAAGATTACGGAAAGAAGTGGAAATCGGTCCGCGGGAATTTACCTTGGGGTTCCACTCGGTGCCTTCGAGAAAGTCCATTCAACGAGAACGTCCTATTGGTTGGGACTGAGTTCGCAGCTTATGCATCTGCCAACCGAGGTGGTGCATGGAACTCGTTGAATACGAATTTGCCTACCGTTGCGATTTTTGATTTTGCGTTTCATCCTAATAACGGTGAAGTTGTCGCGGCTACGCATGGTCGCAGTTTGTGGATTGCCGATGTGACTCCACTCCACCAGTTGGCGGCCGGGCACATCAACGAATCTCCATTCCTTTACAAGCCTACGACGGCTATCCGTTGGAAGCGTGAGGCCTCGCGTGGAACCACAAACCGTAAGTACACCGGGGAGAATCCTGCCTCTGGGGCGGTTCTTTACTATGCGCTACCTAAGAAAGCGGAGCAGGTATCTCTCAAGATCATCGATGCTTCTGGCCAAACCCTCCGAGAGCTACGAGGTTCCAATGATGCTGGACTTCAGCGAGTCACCTGGGATTTGGTCGCTACCGGAGGCCAAGGTGGGCGAGGCGGCGGACAAGCCGGCGGTGGTCAGGGTGGCGGTCAAGGAGGCGGCCGTGGCGGCGCAAGTGGTGTCGCCGGGACTGCGGGTGCAAGTGGTGCCGCACAAGCCTCT
>VGZN01000181.1 GCA_016872635.1 Planctomycetota bacterium
TTGCCAAGCGAAACCGGCCGATGCCGGAACGCAATCGCGTGCAAGCAATGTTTCCTCAATCCTCGCGGATCATCGATAATCCACATGGAACGGCACCAGGAATCGATTTGGAAGTCTCCACGATCATGCCTGATGGAACAAAGAAGCAGTGCCGAATTTTTGCTCTGCCCGGCGTTCCGGCCGAAATGCTTGAAATGCTTGAGCACACGGTGGAGAAGAGACTCTGCGAAGAGATGGGGGCGGGACAGAATCGCTGCCGTTTTCATAGCCTGAAGCTTTTCGGGATCGGCGAAAGCGATGTCGAGCAACTTTTGCCTGATTTAATCGCTCGCGATCGCAATCCTCGTGTCGGCATCACCGTTTCCAAAGCAACGATTACATTGCGTATCGCAGCTCAAACTGCTTCGGATTCCGAGTTCGCGGCCTTGATCCAACCGACCATCGACGAAATCCGCGGTACGTTGGGGCAATTGATCTTCGGAGAGGGTGAGATAGAACTGCATCAAGCAATCCATCGTCTCCTCGCAGACCGTAAACGGCGACTGGGTCTACTCGAATTGGGCGCTGGATCCTGGATTGCTCCGATGATGTCTCAAGAACAGGACGGCGGACCATTCGGGCTACGATCAGCTATCTGGTGCGCGGGAGAACAGGAGCTTCGCTCTCGATTATCTGCATCGCAACCCTCCCCCGCTTCCATTATCGCTTCCACGGCCAATGATTTTCCAAACTCAAACCCCACCCCGCATTCATCGTTGACGGATCTTTTGACACAAGCCGCCGAATCCATGCTGAATGGGCGCGACATCGATGTCGCATTGGCCGCAGGTACATACCCAACTCTCGAAGAAGTCACGCGTGAAGCGGGACTGCCACACACGAATTTTACGATGTGCCTTGCTGTTGCTGGAAAGCCTTCCGTTTCGACAACCATTTCCATCGGCGGACACCCGGAGGTCCTCTTTCATCGATTGGCGAAATCCGCCCTTAACTTCTTGCGATTGGAATTAACTCGTGCCTAAATTGATAGCGATTGCCAAGACCACGGAGATTCCAGAGAACGAAGGCCGAGCTTTCCCAGTAGGGGATCAGATGATCGCCGTCTTTCAAGTCGACGGGACATTCTTTGCAATGGACGATTTCTGCCCTCACCAAGGAGCATCCCTTTCCGCAGGCTGGATTCACGATGGATGCGTTGCTTGTCCATGGCACGCATGGCGTTTCCAATTGACCGATGGAACGTGGATGGATAACCCTAAGATCAAAACCGAGACCTACCCCGTCACACTTCAAGGAGACGACATTTTTGTCGAACTTCCCGGAGAAGCTTAGGCAACGAGGCATCATGCCGGGATCCACGGTTGGCTATGCCCGATTCGTTTCCAGCGGCGAATAGCCTAGACACCGATCGAATCAATCGTCTGACTTGTTCGCGCCGCGGTCGTCTTTGCCACGGCGATCGAGCCCAGCCCGCTCCATCAAAGACGAACGGAGCGACAATTCGATTTGCTCGTCATCTCCTGGAGGTGGACCACTAGCCCCGAGTTCCTCGGGATTGTAGCGAATCTCATATTGATGCTTAGCAATCGAGATAATTACTCCTGGGTCGCAGCGTTTGCGTGTGATGCGATAGCCGTTCACCTTCGTTCCATTTCGGCTATCCAGATCCTTGATAAACCAGTAGCCCTGTTCGAGGGTCATGCGGCAATGCTGGCCAGACACGTTTGCGAACCGAAGCACGATGTCGCAGTTTTCGCGGCGCCCGATCAAAATTCGACCTTTTTTTAGCGGAATGTCTTCTCCGCCACCGGTCGGAACCAAAAATCCATAGTCGGCCATACAGAACCTCGTTCGCAATCTAGAGCGATTTTTGGGAGATGAGAGGAAACAGGATCAACGAACGGAAATCCGGGGAATAACGGGGCTGGCATCATTTCCTGGAACGCAAAACGCTGCCTGGCTTTGCGTACCGGGCGGGAGTTGCAGAAAAATCCTCCGAAAGCCGCCACCGTTTGATGATCTATTAAATTTCCAGCCGGTGGCAGCCCTCGAGAGCCCTCGCAAAGCGAGCGATGCTAACTTACTATTCACTTTACGTTGCAAGAATTCGAGCGTCAACGATCGGTTGAGCTTGGATTGAACCGATTTTATGATTCTTGAACAGGGAGTTGGTATGCCAATAATAACCGTTGTTTTCGGGCTTTTGCTCAGTTGTTTGACGGTCTCTGTTTTGGTTTACACCGGTCGCGTCGAGAGTTTCAGCATTTTCATCCCGACCATCGTGGGCGTTCCACTGATCCTTTTGGGTCTGTTCTCTCTGCTGAAACCAGCATTGCGAAAGCATCTGATGCATGGAGCCGTGACGTTGGGACTGCTCGGAGCAATCGCTGCACTAGGTCGCGGCGTACCCCAAATTCTCAAGGTGCTCCGGCAGGAAACGGTCGATTGGCTCCCCGTCAGCATGGTTTGGGCCATGGTAATCCTATGCGTAACGTACGTGCTGCTGTGCATCGAGTCGTTTATCTCAGCTAGAAAAGCAAGGCAGGCATCGGAAGCACAGAACACTGCGACGGAATCCAAATCCACGACCTTCTAGAATCCTCCTCCTAGAATCCTCGTATTGCCGTTCATTGCCTCGCGTTCTTTCGGGACGAGTACCACGCGGTCGTTCGCGGTGCGTTGAACGCGTCAGACGCGTGGAATTTCCACGGTAAGCACGACTCAGTACTGACATGGCTTCGGACGGAGTGCACAAGCTTCAGCCAGTACGGAGCACAACTGCACGGACCGTGGGCAGACTGAATCGCGGTTAGGAAAAAGGGAAGCAGTTAGATGAGCGATTCGGAAAGACAAACCATGACTTCATTAGGCACCCTCGAGTTGCCTCATCAATGGAGCGAGGCTTGGCAGGCCGCCGTCAAGCCGCTTCTTCGAAGTGACGAGAAGATCGTGTCCTGGTTTGAACCGAACTTGACCGAACATCTTCGGTTTGGTCGTGGCTTAGTCATTCTGACGAACCACGGGATTCTCGCCCATGAGGTTGTCGATCCGCAGGACGAGGTCTCGGGGAAGAATCCCGCTACTCCTTCGAAAAATATGGCCGCCTCTTGGAAACGATGGGATTTCTACGATGGACTTGAACTTAGAAAAATCGATCGCGCCGGCCTAGGATCGCTTGAACTCATCGATCGCACCGGTTTGGTTTCTTCATGGCGATATACTGCGTCTCAAATCAACGGAGCCGCGACGCTCGTCACGGACTTTCGGCGGCTTGGCTCTGGAACCGACGCAGAAAATACGGGTTCAGTCTGTCCATCATGTGGTGGTCCAATGTTGGAAGGGCAAGTCCTTTGCAGCAATTGCTCACCAACTGCCGTTCCAGATACAACACGTTCGCTTTTGCGATTGGTTCGATTCGCAAAACCTCGGGTGTGGATGATCCTACTGGGCTTCGCACTGACGGTACTTAGTACTTCGGCAGCAATGATCCCGCCGTTGCTTACCAAGCCATTGATGGACGATGTCTTGATCCCCTACCAAAACGAAAAGCCAGCCGATTTTGGCTTGGTACCTTGGTTGCTCGGGGGAATGGTCTTAGCAGCACTATTGAGTTGGGCTCTCGGATGGGCAAAGACCTATGTACTCTCAAGTGTCAGTGAACGGGTCAGCGCCGACCTGCGAAACGCGACATATGACCACCTCCAAAAGTTGTCCTTGGAGTTTTTTGGGGGGAAGCGAACGGGGGATTTGATCTCGCGTGTCAGCAATGACACGCAGCGCATCTGTGACTTTCTCTCCATCCATGCAGTGGACTTCGCCACCGATTTGATCATGATCTTGATCACCGCGGTTTTACTCTTCTGGCTTGATCCAAAGATGGCGTTGGTGGGGCTGTTACCTTTCCCGTTTATTGCCTGGATCGTCGCCCGCGTTCAGGCTCGGATGAGAGCGGGATTTGCTCGAGGAAGCTCCGCGTGGGCGGAAATGGTTAATGTATTGGCCGATACGATTCCCGGGATCCGAGTGGTAAAGGCGTTTGCGCAAGAGCACCGGGAAGTCGCCCGTTTCCAGCAACGCAACGACCACGTTCTTCAAGCCAATGATCGAGTAAATCGGTTGTGGGCTGCTTTCTCTCCGATCATAACCTTCCTAACCGACATCGGGCTTCTCGTGATTTACGGCTTCGGCGCATACCAAATCTATCGCAAAGGCATCACGGTTGGCGATCTATCCGTCTTCATCATGTGGGTCTCACGACTGTATTTGAGACTCGACGATATGAGCCGTCTCCTAGCGAATGCCCAGCGGACCGCGGCTGCGACCCATCGTATCTTTGAGATCCTCGATCGAGTACCAAGCGTTGCAGAACCGACCAGGACAGTGCATCCCGGACGCTTACAAGGTCGAATTGAAATTCGAAAAATCACGTTTAGCTATGGATCACGACAAGTGATCCACGATGTGGTTTTAACAATAGAACCTGGTGAAATGATTGGGTTGGTAGGCCCTAGTGGTGCCGGTAAAAGCACCCTGGTTAACTTGGTATGCCGCTTCTACGACGTCGCTAACGGTGCAATCGCGGTTGACGGTACCGACATTCGCAATTTCCCCATCTCTGAGTACCGCAGCAACATTGGGATCGTTCTCCAAGAACCGTTCCTCTTTTTTGGATCGATCGCCGAAAATATTGCTTACGGGCGCCCAGAAGCCACTCGCGAACAGATCATTGCTGCCGCGAGGGCCGCCAAAGCGCATGACTTTATCCTTAAGCTTACCGATGGATATGACTCTCTCGTCGGGGAACGGGGCCAATCACTCTCCGGTGGAGAAAGGCAGCGTATCTCCATTGCGAGGGCACTTTTGACTGACCCGAGAATCTTGATCCTCGATGAAGCTACATCCGCCGTAGATACAGAAACAGAACGAGAGATCCAAGAGGCACTCGATGTGTTGGTCCAAGGCCGCACGACGATTGCTATCGCACATCGAATCAGCACTCTTCGAAAGGCGAATCGAATCGTTGTGCTCGAACGAGGACGCGTCACCGAGATCGGCAACCATGAACAACTCCTCGCGTTAGAAGGAACCTACTTTAGGCTCAATCAGGCTCAAAAGCAGATGAATGCCGGAGACACAATCGATGCCCTCGAAACCGAGGATTCATGATCGATAGATCTCTCGCAAAAAACAGAGTACTGGCCAGAACATAGCATCTCCCTCGAAATCATCGTGAAGAGAAACCCGAACCGATTGTTTGGCATGCAAACATGCAAAAAGTACATGAACCAACCCATTAACCAACTCCTGAAAATCCGACTCACTATGATGTCTTATCGCGCATCCTCGGTAACCACGTTCACCCTTGCATTCTCGATTCTTGTTGGAGTACTGAACCTTGTTGTCCCCCTAGCCCACTCCCAGGAATATCCCAAAATGGATGAAGGGGATTGGGCATGGTGGCGCGGACCGACTGCGATGGGCGAAGCCGACGCGAAACGCGAGTATCCGCTCGAATGGGACAACGATAGAAATGTGATTTGGCGAAGCAACATTCCCGGCCGAGGGCACGGCTCTCCGATCCTTGTCGGTGGCCGTCTCTACGTCGCTGTCTGCGATGAAGCCACTGGAAGCCAAGGCGTCGTCGCGCTCGACCGAGAAACCGGCGCGGTCGTCTGGAAAAAGGAAGTCCATGAATCCGGTGCGATGACGAAGAATGCAAAGTCGTCAGGAGCTTCGGGCACAATCGCATGTGACGGAGAGCATCTATTCATTGCCTTTGCGAATTCAGGCAAGGTTACCCTGAGCGCTTTGTCGATGGACGGAGACATTGCATGGCAATCGGTTTTGTGCGACTACCAGGTCCACCAAGGTTTCGCAGCTTCCCCGTTGCTCTACAAGAATTTGGTCATCGCGGTTGCCGACACCAAAGGAAACGGAGCTGTCGCGGCCTACGAGCGAGAGAGTGGGAAAATGGTTTGGCGACGCGAACGTCCCTCCAACCCAAATTACCCATCTGCCATCGTCCATCGCATCGCCAACAGAGATCAATTGATCCTGATCGGATGCGATGAAGTTATCAGTTTAGAACCAACCACTGGAGACACGATTTGGCGACGGGAAGGGGCAACGACAGAGTGTGTTACTACAACGGTTACCGACGGAGTTCACGTTTACTCGTCTGGCGGTTACCCTCGCAATCACCTTGCGGCGTACCGCGCCGATCGTCAAGGGGAGATCGCGTGGGAAACGACAGATCGACTTTACGTTCCGTCTCTGGTGATTCGAGACAAATATCTCTATGGAGTCCTCGATGCTGGCATCGCAGTCTGCTGGGATTCGGCTACCGGCAAAGAAGCATGGAAGGGGAGACTCGGCGGAGATTTCAGCGCCTCGCCTGTATTGGCGGGAAATCGCATCTACGCCACCAGCGAAACGGGGAAAACGTATGTTTACGAAGCGACACCGGAACGCTATCGGCTTTTGGCCACGAACTCACTCGGCGATGAAACATTTGCAACGCCTACCTTTTCGGATGGACGGATCTATTTCCGAATTGCCACTTCTGCTAGCGGCTCCCGACAAGAACAAATTGTTTGCCTCGGCAATTCTCCTTAATAGAAAAATCTCGCAGGCACGAGATTTGGTTTAACGCTACAAAATCACCCTTCTTCGAGCAACTCACGGATTACACTCACGATTTCGGTGCGATCGAAAGTCGCATTCTCTATGCGTGCCATGGGCAACCCAAGTACCTTCGCCAACTTCATCGCCAAATCCACCGCGAGAACTCCTTCGTATTGGTTCACAGGCTTGTCCGCATAGTAAATCGTATCACGATCGGCATCAAACCCACTCTCATAAGCATCCGTCAGTTCGGTGATCCAACGCTCGGGGACCCCATGTTGCCGACAGTATTCGACAGACCATATTTCGTCACCATCGCACAAGGAGAGGAGAGCTAAAGCACGGGAGCGGCTGATCATGGTACGTTTCTGAGAAAGCGAAGAAAAATTCACAACACATCTTCAGGGGTGTTGCGGGAGGAGATTTTCTCATAAGCTTTACACCATTGAAACCCACTGCTTCCCCTATCCGTTTATTATCAACGGGTGACTACCCATGTTTGGGCTCGACATCGGTCTCAGCATTTTGCTGTTTCTCTGCATCGTTTGCGTCTGTGTTTTTGAGTTCATCAACGGATTCCACGATACGGCCAACGCAGTTGCAACTGTCATCTACACCAACACCCTCAAGCCGCAGGTTGCGGTTGTGTTTTCGGGTATCCTCAATGGATTGGGAGTGCTCCTTGGAGGAACAGCAGTGGCTGTTGGCATCGTGAGTATGCTGCCGGTAGAGACGCTCGTAGATCAGAAAACGGCCCATAGTTTGAGCATGGTTGGAGCGATTCTATTGACGGCCATCTTCTGGAATCTCGGGACATGGCTATTTGGGATCCCATGCTCGAGCACCCACACTCTGGTCGGCTCAATCTTAGGATGCGGAGTCGCTTATAGTCTGCTTCCTGGCACCGGTGATGCTGCTGTGAATTGGAGCAAGGCGACCGAAGTCGCATCCTCACTGTTAATATCGCCTCTCTTCGGGTTCTTACTTGCAGTTCTCCTCATGTCGATCCTTCGATGGACGGTGTCGAACAAACGGCAAATCTTTTCACCACCCAATGGTGACGAAAAGCCACCGTTCTGGATCCGGATGATTCTGATCTGCACCTGCGGACTGGTCTCCTACTCGCACGGTTCGAACGACGGACAAAAAGGCATCGGGTTGATGATGCTGGTCCTCATCGGAATCATTCCGTCGTATTTTGCGATCTCAGACCGCTACAGCAATGATCAGCTAGTCGATCAGTTGCAAGAAGTCGTCGATACCTACGATACGATTGCCGCTTCGGAAGCAGGCCAAGGGAGAACCATGATTGGCGTTGCGATCGATAAATTGAAACCGGAGATCCAAGAAATCCGGGAACTCGTCGCATCGAACGGTTCCAGCGCTGACAATCTCGAACGCTTTGAGGTGCGTCGTCATGTGTTGGTATTGAAAGATGCGATCAAGAAGCTTCAAAGCAAGGACCCAGAGGGCACCCCGGAATTAATGCCGTTGATCACATCGCTAAAGACGTTCACGGAAGCAACCGAACACGCACCGGTTTGGGTGATCCTTCTCATCGCGTTTTCCCTCGGTATTGGGACCATGATCGGCTGGAAGCGAATCGTGGTTACCATTGGAGAAAAGATCGGCAAAACCCACCTGACCTACGCACAAGGAGCATCGGCTGAATTGGTTGCGGCGAGCACAATCGCAGCTTCTACGTACCTGGGACTCCCGGTCAGCACCACCCAAGTCCTCTCCTCGGGAATCGCAGGTGCGATGTTCGCTTCCGGAGGAACAGCAAACCTACAACGAAGTACTATCTACAAAATTTTATTGGCCTGGGTACTGACCTTTCCCATTTGCTTGACCATGTCCGGTACACTCTTTCTACTATTCCGGTACTTGTTCCCCTAGTTCGTTACCACCTCAGCCCCACAACCCAATAGCTAGCTTTGCCGCAAGCCTACTGTGGAAAAGGCCAAGGCCATCGAAACACATTTGCCCTCGATCGAAAAGCCATGATTCCTCAAGAGCATCCTTCCCACCATTCGAACTTCCAATACCTCTCGCGTATCGACAACCTTATGGATCCTAAAGGAAATATTTTCCTGAATATGGACCAAAAGGAAGCGGAGCGTAGGGTGCTTACTGGACAGGCGGAAGCTGTAGGTGAAATCGACGGGCAATTTGCAATCTGCGTGTCCGAAGGAAAGAAGGTACGCATGGCGAGATCGATCGGTCGGCCCATGCGCTATTTTTTGGCGAAGAAAGCTGATGGTCCATGTTTAATCGTTGCCGAGCAAATCCAGGACATCCGAAATAAACTCACCGAGATGGGACTTGAGGATCAATTCCATCCGTCCTATACGCGCATGGTTCCGGCTCACTATGTCGTGGAACTCGAGCTGATCGGATGCCCAGATCCCAACCCGCAATACACCCGCTACTTCACCCCGCAACGCAATCGCTTGCCCACCGATCTGGATGCAATCGGATCAGCCTACATCGGCCAGTTGGCCATCGAATGCGATCGTTGGCTGAGCACGCTCGACGAACAATCTCCCATTGGAGTACTTTTTTCAGGTGGCGTCGACAGCGGGGCTGTCT
>VGZN01000182.1 GCA_016872635.1 Planctomycetota bacterium
AAAGTTGAATTGCGCACCGGGAATAATGTTCGGATTCAGTGGGTATTTGAATTGCCAAAGCAACTCGCGCGATCCTAAATCGTAGGCCACCAAGTAGCCCGATAGGGTCGGACAAACAGCGATCGTCCCAGAGACTGCCGGACTAGCGCCATACGCTCGACGCTGCTGATCGATCGAAATTGTATTCCCTTGATTAGCAGCGATAGGCTGACGCCAAAGGAGTTTCCCTGTTTCACTCGAGAGACCCGTCAGGAATATTTCGCCATTGAGTTCGATCAGACAAAGAAGTTGCCCGTCGCGTGGCAATGGAGCGCCGAGGAACAACGCTTCAGCCAACTCAGGAGCGCTCAAACCGGTCGGTCCACCCACTTCCCAAACCAACTTCCCTTGGTCGCGAATACTCCAAGCTTGAAGAACGTTGTACGTTTTCAACCCTAGATTCCTGGCGAATCTCGCGTTGGGTCCTTGAGCGAAACTCTCCGCAACATCCAATGCTGGCGACTCACTGATACTGAACAACCGCTCCCCATCACTGGCGATTTGGCCCACCGCGGTTTCGCCCCATACTCGGCGAACCAAGTAATCAGGTGCTGACATCCCAAGCGAATACCCATCTTTACCAGTAAAACGATCCAACGAAAAACCAAGTGGCATTCCGCTGAATACACAAGGCCATCCGATCCGTCCTGTTCGCGCATCAATGGCCAAGATACGTTGGTCGTAGGTTGGAGTGATAACCCATGAATCGACACTGATCGGGTAGCGTGAAGGAATCAAGACCGACTTTCGCTCGGCAAGCTGCTTCTTCAACGTCCGATCCAAGTTGTCCTTGTGCTGAAAAGATTCGTGCAGTTCTTGGTGCCATCGCAAAATTGGTAAGGGCAATCCCGCGATCGTGTTCGCATTTCGCTTAGAATCTCCTCCTGGATACGCAGGACGATCTACGGTCCGCGATATGCGATCCACGGAATCAGTGGCGAGTGACTGCAGAATCGCTTCGTCGGTTGTCTTGTCGTTCCATCCGATTTTGGAACCGTTCCAATCCAAAGACACCGATCCAAAATTCTCACGGGTCGTGGCCAACGCTTTTTTCGCTTCGGCTGCCATACCAGCAACACGATAAGCAGCAATCGTCATGACTCCTAACGATGCTCCGTATCGCTCTCTCGCCGATGCTAGCGCTAAAAGCCTGCCGTACATTCCTGCGGCTTGGGCGGTCTCTCCCTCGCTCAGTGCATGTTCCGCGAGCAAGAGCGAGGCGTCTTGTCCCGCTACCGTGAAACTGTAACGACTAGAAAGTTCCCTCAGCATCTCCCAATCCGAACGCTCAACCGCTTCGTCCAACGCTTGGGAGGCTTTCACGCCATACCGCAACTCAACGACCTTGCGGCCTTCTTCCGGCATGGTCGCCAGCAATTCATGGGCCTGGCCCAGAACAGTTCCCTCAACAATCGCGGCCCCATTACGCTCTCGAAAAAGAAAATAGTCCTCCCCCAGATCTCGTCCCGTATCGCCGTCCTCAATGCCGAGCAGTAACCCCAAAGCCAAACTCGCTTCACTCCATTGCTTGCGATTGATCGCGTCGCGAGCATCTTCCAGTAGAACTTCCACTTCCCGCGGCGGGGGTAACAAAGTTCCTTCGGTCATCGCAAATCGAGATTGGAAGCCTTGCCCAAAACTGGCAGCAATCCCGAACGTCATCCCAAAACCGATGGCGATGCACGCACCAATCCTTTGGATCATCATTGAGTTGTACCTGAAACCGAGTTTGAATCGAATCTGAGACACGCCCTGAAGCCTTGCCGTATTAGTCCCGTGGTGCGACCATGGTCGACGCCCTTGCTCGACGCCACCATCGGACTCCCCTAGTCTATCCGATTCTGCATTGCTTTGGATGGTTCTCCATCAGCGTGAACCCAGCAAAGTCGCGGAATCCGACTTCCTGTTCAGACTCAAAAAAATCCACAAAAAAACCTAGGGCATCGAGGATTCCTCAATGCCCTAGGTTTTTGGGTCACGCAATTGCCTGCTACTTATCACCACCAGCATCCACAGGAAAAATCGATGAGCGATGACACGCGCGACTTCAATAGCAATCTGATTACTTACTTGGTGGCAAGATCACTGCATCGATGATGTGGATGACACCGTTCGATGCGTCCACATCAGTCGCAACAATCTTGGCTTCGTTGACATATGCTGCCTTGTCCTTGACCGAGATCGTTACCCTATCGCCTTGGAGGGTCTTTGCACCCTTCGCAGCAACAGCATCCTCGGAATACACACGGCCTTCAACGACGTGGTACTTCAGGATCGCCGCCAACTTGTCTTTATTCTCTGGCTTGAGCAATGTTTCAACAGTTCCCTTAGGCAGCTTAGCGAACGCTTCATCGGTTGGAGCGAAGACGGTCAAGGGCTTGTCGCCGCTGAGGGCATCAACCAAGCCAGCGGCTTTGGCAGCGGCCAACAGAGTTGCGAACTTGCCAGCCTTAGTCGCAACGGCTGGTATGTTGTCTTCGCTTGGGAGAATCACAGCGTCGATCACATGGATTACACCATTACTGCAAGCGATATCCGTCGAAACGACGTTTGCACCGTCAACCTTCACCTTGCCGCCATCCACTTTGACGTCGATGCGTTGACCGTTTAGCGACTTCGCACCGGTTAAACCAACTACATCCTTGGCCATGACTTTGCCTGGTACAACGTGGTACGTCAGGATCGCTGCAAGCTTCGCCTTATTCTCCGGCTTGAGGAGGGTCTCGACAGTCCCCTTTGGCAACTTCGCAAATGCTTCATCGGTTGGAGCAAAAACGGTGAATGGTCCTGGACCCTTAACTGCATCGACGAGTCCTGCAGCACCCAACGCTGCTGCCAACGTTTTGAACTTGCCCGCCTCCACTGCGGTGTCAACAATGTTCTTATCGAAACCAAAACTTACGGAGCTCGCCAATCCAACTGCTGCTCCACACACCAACGCAAAAATCTTTTTCATCGTACGAAACCTACCCAATACAAAAGGCTCATTACACAACAACCAAAATGGGTCGAGCAAATCGACGCGAATGTCGAAGTGCGTTGCAGGAACGTGTGTGCGATTCCTCGACCATGTAGTGTAGCGCAATGTCAAGAGGAATCTAGATTTTTTTCGCTGCACGGGATCGGTGAAAACATCTACCACATTAGGGGGCTTGTCGACCATCTACCATTAAAAGTACGTCTTAATCATTCACTGCCTGATAGAACCCCCCCCCTCATTAAATCGAGCAGCGTCATTCCTTGCGGATAGAGGCCCCCTCCTGTTTGATCCGACGTGAGCAATCTGTGTCAGCCCAGGCGTCTGGTATCGCTGTCCACTCCATTGGCCTTTCCGTTTCGAGCAACCTAGAACGAGAATACAACACGTATGACAACGCCGACCAAAGCAATCATTTTCGGAGCCTGTGGTGGTATCGGCCAATCGCTATGTCAAATGATTGCGGAAACATCCGGCACTGCTTTTTTGGTGGGGCGATCGGCGGAACGCCTTCAACCTCTTAAGGAGCGATATGGGTGGTCGAATGCCGTTGTCGATGCATTGCATTGGGACCAAGTGGAGTCAGCGATGGCGGAGGGGGAACAGCGACTGGGTGGTTTCAATGCAGCGATCAATCTTGCCGGTTCCGTCTTGCTCAAACCCATTCACCTAACCAGTCGCGCCGACTGGGACTCGGTGGTTGGAACGAACCTCACTACCGCAGCAGGGGTTGTTCGATCAGCGGTTCCAAAAATGTTTGCCAATGGTGGTTCGATTGTGCTTGTCAGTTCCGCTGCGGCATCGATCGGACTGAGCAACCATGAAGCGATTGCAGCTAGCAAAGCGGGTATCGAAGGCTTGGTCCGTTCCGCGGCGACGACTTATGCAGCGAAGAAAATCCGGGTGAACGCTGTCGCACCTGGTTTGGTGCAGACGAACTTAACACAGCGGGTCTGGAACAATCCGCGGAGTGCTGAGGTTTCGCTCGCACTTCATCCTCTCGGTCGATTCGGCCAGCCCGAAGATATCGCCCGAGCGATCCTATGGCTTGCAAGCCCAGACCAAAGCTGGATCACCGGCCAGATCCTAGGCGTCGACGGCGGACTGGGTACCTTGAAAACAACGCCAACCTAGTCCGTGTTTAAAGAAGACTGCAGGGAAACCGCTATTACAATCACAGGTCTGGCATCAGATATCACTTTAGTGGTATGCGCATTACCGAAGTAAAACTCTGTGATTACAATGCAAGGAAATTCTCAAGATAGTCCATCCCTTGGTTTCTCTACGTTCGAGCGTTATTCCTGTTGTGAACGCGATCTACCTCGACAATAACGCGACTACCTCTCTCGATCCGCGCGTCGCTTCGGTCGTTACGGACTTGATGAACCGACGTTTGGCAAACCCCGCTAGCCAACATGCCTTCGGCCGAAAGTCCCGTCGGTTCCTCGAGTCCGCTCGCGAGGAAATCCTCGAACTCGCGGGTGCCCGCACGCAAGGCATGGCCAGCGACCAATTGCTGTTCACCAGCGGCGGCACCGAATCCAATAACCTCGCCATCTTCGGCCTCGCCCAACAACGGCCAGGGAGCATCGTGGTTTCGTCGATCGAACACCCAAGCGTGCTCGCAGCCGCGCAATTCCTGCAACAGCAAGGGCGAGATGTCCTATACCTACCCTGCGACTCCTCGGGCGTGATCCAACTGGCCCCACTGTCCGATCGTATTCAACACGCCCCAGATTCCATCGCTCTCGTCTCTGTCATGCTCGCCAACAATGAAACAGGTGTCCTGCAGCCCGTCCGCCAAATCGCTCAACTATGTCGACTGCATAGCATCCCGGTCCACTGTGATGCGGTCCAAGCCATCGGCAAAATCCCGCTCCGCTTTCGCGATCTCGACATCGACGCGATGACTATCACCGCCCACAAACTCCATGGACCCGTCGGAATTGGAGCCCTGCTCCTTCGCCATTCCACGAAAATCGCACCTCATCAATTCGGCGGTTTTCAGCAACTGGGCCTTCGCCCAGGTACCGAATCTCCCGTCCTTGCTGCTGCTTTTGCGACCTCGGTTACTATTGCAAATACCGCGCTCGACGAAAATAACGCTCGCATGGCGCGCCTGCGACAACAACTTGAACAAACCCTTACGACCAACTTGCCGAACGCATCGATCCTAGGGCTCGCATCGCAGCGATTACCTCACACGACAAGCATTGCGTTTCCGGGGATTGAACGACAAGCCCTCCAGCTCGCCCTCGATCATGCTGGGATCGCATGCAGCACCGGGTCCGCGTGTGCCAGCGGGTCCAGCCAACCCTCCCACGTCCTCCAAGCGATGGGGTTGCCACCTGAACTCATCCGAGGCGCCGTGCGATTTAGTTTGTCTAGGGAAACCACCGACGAAGAAATTTCGGCAGCATGCTCGATCATCACTCAAGTGGTCCAGCGTCTGACCCCGCAAGATTCTTAAGCCTAGCCCAGATCGGCAGATGGTTGTTCCATCTCCCGCCATGATCGCTCAGACCTGTGTCACGTTGCGGCCTCGCGGCGCCCGCTCGTTTGAGCCAGCCCAAGGCTCGTCCCTCCCAACAAGCAACCCCCCAGTTGCTACGATGGAGCCCGTTTCCATCGCCAACGCAATTCGCCGTGGAACCACCACTAGGAGTCCTCATTTCGGCAACTACTCCAGCGCCGCTGAGCGAGTTCCCCTCGGCGTACAAACCGGCAAACTCTTCTGCCAACACGAACGATTGAGCAGGGCGAAAGAGGGGCAACTGCAACATGGCTAACGCATGACTCGGCTCCCAATGCTTACCCACTGTGAGCATCCCCAGCGGTAGACTCACACCTCGACGCCCCTCGCCACCCTCCATGTGCACTGCGATCCAATTCGCCAAACCTTCTTCCATCATGAGAACCTGCCCATCACGATGCTCTGTATCGAGACAGAGGTTGCCGAGTTCTCCCAACAAGTCTTTGGCTTTCTGCCATTCTTCGCGTTGCAGCTTGTTGCTTTTATGTTCGCCGTCTCGTTTGGAGGTCGACGAAACAAGTCCGCGACGTGAGTACTCTCGATCACCTCGCTTCCGTCGCTCTCTCCCAAAGGAATCGCTGCTTCCACCTCTCGCCGAACGGAACTCCATCTCACCCGAATCGGAAACGCTCATTCCGGGTGTGCTGCTCATCGCTCGGCCGCTTTCAGGCAATTCGCCGATAAGCTTCAACATAGCGACAAACCCTCCAGCGCATCGGTCCCGATGAGGCCACAATCGATAGCAACCCGAATGAATAGGTGATTGCCAAGCCTCGAATCCCGGGACATTCTGTGGCTCCCACAATCCCGGGTACTCCTGCATCAACCATTCGATTTGCGATTCGTTCTCCTCTATCGAAAAGGTGCAGGTCGAGAAAATCAACATTCCACCCACTTCGAGCAAGCGTATCGAGTGATCCAAAATGCGCTGCGCACGCGCCGCGCAATAAGCAACTTGGGTCGATGCGAATGCATTTTCGTCGTGCTTGGCCCGGCCAAGCAACGTTTGGCCGCTACATGGGACATCGAGGACTACCTTGTTAAAAGCACTGCCAAATTTCGACTCTAGTGCCGCTGGGTCGTCATTCGAAATGGCATAATTCGCGCGGCCAGTCCGTGCGAGCGAGTATCGCAAGACATCGAACCGGGAGCGGATCACTTCGTTGGCGATCAATACGCCCCCTCGCCCCAACCGCTCCGCAATCGCCGTCGACTTGCCACCTGGCGCTGCACACACATCACAGACACGGTCGTCAGGCTGAACTTGCGCTAACTCGATCGGCAACAAAGATGCTGGGTCTTGGATGTAGTAGTCCGCGGCTGCGTAATGCAAGTAACCACCTGGACGCACCTTGGAATCGACCAAACGTCGGCCCACCTTGGACCACGGAACCGTTTCCCATTCAAAGGGAAGCGTTACATTCCCACGGTCCTCTCGAACGCGGACCGCGCGGGGCGAAAACAGACGGATCGCTGCATTAAAATCCGGAATCTCCGATCCCGCCAGCAACGATTCTAAGCGATCGATCATCTAGTGCTTCCAACTGACCAAGAGCATAAAAAACGAAGTCCTCGAAGAATGTATCTTACTATGGCGCACCTGATTCCACCTTGAATAGTAAGGGGCAACGGGGAAGCAAGAATAAGATATCCAACAAGGATGCGAAATAAGCCGATTTTGGGTCAGTCCTGTCGCTACCTGCAACACGCAATTTCCCTTCGATCTTTCAGCGTTTTTTCCTTGCGAACAAAGTCTGCACCACCGGTATTCAGCCGTCGAACACGAATCAAAACCAATGCATCAAAATCTCCCCCAGCGGAGACAAAAATTAGGTACACTAGCGTTCCACGCGGTGCGGCATGACCACTCAAAAACGGTCAGATAGCCTCATTCCGCATCCACGCAATTGCATTCACACGAATCCATATCTCGTAGACGATACCGGACGGAATCCATGGCAGGCACCACGTTTTATGAACCGACCTTAACCCCCGCCAAAACCATCGACGGCAGAATCCCAAAGCGTGAAGAAGTCCCAAGCGGCGACTCCCTCTGCGATTATTGCACCGCGAAATGCTGCCGCTACTTCGCACTTCCCATTGAAGAACCTACGAGCGAACAAGATTTCGACTTCATGCGTTGGTACCTGCTCCACGATCGCGCGAGCGTGTTTGTGGAAGACGACGTGTGGTATTTGCTCGTCCACACTACGTGCAAACATCTTCAATCCGACCACCGGTGCGGAATTTATTACACCCGCCCCCAAATCTGTCGCGATTACTCGACCAGTAATTGCGAGTTCGATGAGGACGCCGTCTACGAGATGTATTTTGAAACGGCCGAACAAGTCGCCGAATACACGGAAGCACGTTACCACAGCGATGGGCCCTCGATACGAAGCCCCGAACCTGAACTTCTGCCCCTCCTGGGCTAACCCGCAGTATCTCGACTGACCCGCAGTATCTCGACTGAAGAGGGCAATACCATTAACGTTGTGCGGTTGGCGAACCCGCTTATAATCTCGCCGTAAAGAAGCCACTTCTGCAGTCCGGAAATTCTCCGGTACGGCTATCTTTTCGAACCGAACCGAAGCGAATCCGATGGCACTCATCGAACCACGAACCCTCAAAGGCTTCCGGGATTTCCTCCCTGCCGCCATGATCCCACGCGAGCAGCTGATGGAAACCGCTCGCCGGGTTTACCGTCGCTATGGCTTCTCACCGATCGATACGCCAACCCTCGAGTACTTGGAAATACTGACCGGCAAAGGTTCTGAGGAGACCGATCGCCAAATGTACCATTTCACCGACAACGGTGGTCGGAAAGTCGGTATGCGATTCGACCTCACCGTGCCACTGGCTCGGTTTGCTGCGCAGCATATCCATGAGTTGGGTACCCCGTTCAAGCGTTATCACATCGCTCCAGTTTGGCGAGGTGAGACACCGCAGGCGGGCCGATTTCGTGAATTCGTCCAATGCGATTTCGATACGATCGGGACCACTGGGGTTGTCTCCGATATCGAGACCGCGCTGGTGATCCATGAGCTATTGCAAGAGATTGGTATCGAACGATTCCGTATTCGAATCAACAACAGGCAAATCCTGACCGGATTGCTAGAGCAGTTGGATCTCAAGCATGCATCGACCGCCGTACTTAGGGCACTCGATAAATTGGAAAAGGTGGGATCCGATGCGGTCCGCAAAGAGCTTTCCGACGCGAACATCAATGAGTCCCAGATCCAACAGATCTTTAGTTTTGCTTCGATCCGAGGAGATGCCGAGTCCGTGCTCAAACAACTCTCAAGCCAGCTTGCTGGGAACGAGCTAGCGCAGTCCGGGATCGATCGATTGAACACCATTCGAGGTGCATTGAAAGCCGCAGGGGTTTCGGCCGATCATTTTGAAATCGACGTGTCGATCGCACGCGGACTCGATTACTACACGGGCGTGGTTTTCGAAACCACCCTCGGCGACCTCCCGGAGATTGGGAGTGTGTGCAGCGGCGGCCGCTATGACAACCTCGCAGAGCTATTCACCAAACAACACTTGCCAGGGATCGGCGCTTCCCTCGGACTCGATCGCCTTCTTTCCGCACTCGAAAAACTAGGCCGCATTCCAACGAACCCATCGGCGGCCGATGTTTTCATCCCGCTTTTTGA
>VGZN01000183.1 GCA_016872635.1 Planctomycetota bacterium
AGGGCCTGGAGTCTACCACATTCCCCGCTTTCTGCACATCCGAGAGTCGCAGCATCAGGGTCGCTGAAATATTGAAGCAAATGCAAGCACGCCATGGCGTTGCGGCGAGACGGGTTGCGAGAATTGCAGCAGGAAGCATGTTTGGATTGCGTTGGGAAATCGTGTTGTGGCCGGTGATGGTTCGACGGGACTTTCGGTTACTTGCGGTGGTCGAGTGGCTAAAATGGGAGTCTAATAGTTCGCGGGTTGGCGGCGTCTCAAGGACGGTGTTCCCCGCTCCCACCTGCGGTTCTTCATCGCAAACCATCAACCTCCCTCCCGTCCGTGAATCCCCTAAGTAACCATTGGTACCGCTCGATGCCATCGCAATCGTCCAACCATCCCCATTTCGGCAAGCGACTACTCGCCCTGGGAACCATTCTGCCAGCAGTGTTCTTACTAGCGTTGGGGGTTGCGACGGTCAGTTTTGCGCAGGACGCTGCGGCCGATAAAAATGCTCCCTCTTTTGCCGAACCAATATTTCTGTCCGGAGCGCGGCAGTTGACGTTCGAGGGAGCCCGCGCGGGCGAAGGGTATTTCAGCCGCGATGGCCGTTACATGGTATTCCAAAGTGAGCGGGAAAAGACAAATCCGTTTTATCAAATCTACTTGCTCGATCGGGAAACAGGGGATGTCGAACGGGTCTCTCCCGGCGATGGAAAAACGACTTGCGCTTGGATCCATCCCGATGGCGATCGCGTTCTGTTCGCATCCACTCAACAAGACCCCGAAGCGGTTGCAAAGCAGAAGGCAGAACTGGAGTTTCGCGCTTCCGGGCAAACGCGCCGCTACGCATGGGATTACGACCCGCAATTCGAACTCATCGAGTGGAATCGGAAAACCGGCGAGTACAAGAATTTGAGCAACGTAAAGGGATACGATGCCGAGGGATCCTACAGCCCCGATGGCAATCTGATCGCTTTCTCGTCCAACCGCGCGGCCTATGCCAAACCTTTGTCGGAGCGCGAAAAAACATTTTTCGATAACGATCCCGCCGTTGCGTTGGATCTGTATGTTATGAATTCCGACGGTTCCAACGTCCGCCAAATCACGGATGTGTTCGGATACGACGGTGGACCATTTTTCTCGCCGGACGGAAAACGCCTCTGCTGGCGTCGCTTCAGCGAGGATGGAGCCACGGCAGAAATCTACTCGGCGAACATCGATGGTTCGGATGCAAAGCAGATCACGAAGCTGGGGGCGATGAGTTGGGCTCCGTACTTTCATCCCAGCGGCGATTACATGATCTTTGCGACCAACCTCCAAGGCTTCGCGAACTTCGAGCTCTATCTCGTCGATGCTGTAGGTGCCCACAAACCTGTTCGAGTTACCACGACCGACGGATTCGACGGCCTCCCCGTGTTCACCCCAGATGGTTCTGAGCTGGCATGGACCAGCAATCGAACCGCAGATAAGAAATCGCAAATCTTTATCGCAAAGTGGAATGATGCGGCGGCTCGCCAAGCCCTTGGATTGGGTGCGAGCAAGCCGTCGGCCGAGAAGAACATGTCCGATGCCAAAGGCTCAGTGGCCAGCGGTGTATCGTCGAATGGACTTAGTTCGAAAGATATCGCCCTCGCTACCTCCGAAGCCAAAGCGACAATCGCAGCGAGCGACAACGATTACAAGGCTTCCGATATCGGTCGCCATGTGGATTATCTATGCAGACCTGAATTGGGTGGGCGATTGACCGGAACCGCGGGCGAACGACTGGCAACCGCGTATGTTGCGAGCACCATGTCATCGCTCGGACTAGCTCCGGCAGGAACGCAGTCTTTTCCCGGGAATAAGTCGGAATTGAACGGAACTACCGACGAATTGGATGGTTTCGGGAACTACTTCTATCCGTTCCCTTATACCGCGGGTGTCGAAGTCCTTTCGAGCAACTTGCTCCAGTCGGGCACGGATACATGGAAGCTCGATGAGGATTGGCGACCGCTGATTTTCTCGAACTCCACGAGCCTCGAACCGACCGAAGTTGTCTTTGCAGGATACGGCATCGTCGCACCGGCGGACCAAGGCCAACCCGAGTACGATTCCTACGTGCATTTGGATGTCGAGAATAAATGGGTTATGGTACTGCGCCAGATGCCTTCCGATGTCAGTCCCGAACGGAGGCAGCATTTGGCCCGCTACAGTTCGCTTCGCTACAAAGCCATGGCCGCTCGCGATCGCGGAGCCAAGGGAATCGTCGTTGTTAGTGGACCGAAGAGCGGTGTCCGCCAACAATTGGTCCCCTTGCAAACCGATGGTTCGCTATCGGGGACCAGCATCGCTGCCATCAGTGTCAGCGACGCTGTAGCTGAAAAATGGTTTGAGAAGTCCGAGGATAAACTCGGCGACCTCCAAGGCGAACTCGATCGGGGCGAGATGATGATGGGGTTTGTCCTTCCGGAAGTGGAAGTCCGAGCCACCATCGATGTTCAACCGGTCAAGCGTACCGGAACGAACGTGCTAGGAATTCTCCGGGCGTCCGACAAGCCATCCGAGACCATGATCGTCATCGGAGCCCACATAGATCACCTCGGGGCTGGGGCTAGCGGATCTAGTTTGGCTCGCGAAGAGGAACGGAATGGCATCCACCGAGGCGCCGACGACAATGCGTCCGGTGTTGCTGGAATGCTCGAAATCGCTCAGTCGCTGGCGAGCCAAAAAAAGAGCGGAAAACTCGATCTAAAACACGATGTCCTTTTTGCAGCGTGGTCTGGTGAAGAGATGGGGTTGCTCGGATCGGCTTACTTTGCAGACCATTTCTACGAAATCCACCCCGATCTACCGGCTTCGCACGGACACAAACTCTACCCCACCGTCGTGGCTTGCTTCAATTTGGACATGGTCGGTCGATTGCGGGAAAACTTGGTTCTCCAAGGTATCGGTTCCTCTCCCTACTGGAAGGGCGAGATTGAAAAACGCAATGCAGTGGTGGGGTTGCCGGTGACGCTCCAAAGCGATAGCTACTTGCCCACCGACGCGAGTACCTTCTTCCTCAAGGGTGTTCCTATCCTGTCGGCATTCACCGGCTCCCATTCGGAATACCATACCCCTCGCGATACCCCAGAGTTGCTGAATTACGAAGGTGCCGCGAAGATTGCCAAGCTGATGGGAATGATCGCACGCTCGGTGGCTACTACGGACGTGGCACCGGAGTTTACTGAACAAAAGGCACCAGAAAACCAAGGGGCTCGTGCCGCGATGACGGCGTATCTCGGTTCGATCCCGGACTACGCTCAAGGAGACGTCCAAGGGGTGTTGCTATCAGGGGTTTCCAAAGATGGCCCCGCAGCGAAAGCAGGCGTGCAGGCAAAGGACGTGGTGGTGGAGTTGGCAGGTCGCAAGGTTGAAAATATCTACGACTACACTTTTGCGATCGAAGCGCTGAAGGTTGGGCAAGAGACCGAGATCGCCGTGAAACGCGGCGAAAAGGTTTTGCGATTCAAGGTGACGCCGCAGTCGAGACAGTAGGTGTTCGTTGCGTGGTTTCGATCATGGCTAGCAATGGGGGAGATCGGGTTCCAGCGTCCATTTGCCACTTGCTGACACGCGTGGCTCGGATTGGCTTCGCGGAGTGAACGAGTCCGAGCCCTCAGCGTGAGCGCCGGGTGGAGGCGCATTGGAATCGCTCGTCACATCGTATCGATCATGACTAGCAACGGGGGATGATGGGTTCCAGCGTCCATTTGCCACTTGCTGACACGCGTGGCTCGGATTGGCGATGCCTCGCGCTAACGGACGATATCTTTTAAAAACGTGATGATTTCTTGATGCACATCAGCGGCTGGGCGACTTGCGTCTACCAATTTCGTGTGACCACCACACTTGTGGATCTGGTCGACAAACCCAGCCCGAACTTTTTCGAAGTACCCGATGCCGCGCTTCTCGAGACGATCCTGTCCTCGCTCGATGCGCGAGGCAGCTACTGCTGGGTCCAAGTCCAGTACAATGGTAACGTCGGGCATCACGCCTCCAGTTGCGATCCGCCCGACGGTCCATAATGCATCGACATCCATTCCCCCTGCGGAGCCTTGGTAGACAACATTGGCTAGCAAGTAGCGATCACAGATCACGGTGGTGCCCGATTCGAACGCAGGTCGAATTTGCTCGGCGACCAATTGGGCTCGAGCCGCCATGTATAGAAGCATCTCCGCCGTGTTCGCTAACGGGATGTCTTCCCGGTGAAGAAGGATCTCACGCACGGCGTTTCCGAGTGGGGTGGATCCAGGGTCTCGAAACTGAGCAACAGTTATCCCCTTCTCTTCGAGATATTTGGCGAGCAATTCGATTTGGGTCGATTTGCCACCACCGTCGATTCCGTCAAGTGTTATGAACACGTCGATTGTTCCAAGTGGGAGTGTTCCAGGTGGGGAAAGGTAAGATATCTAGGTATCCTAAGGCAACTCGAGTCTCGCGCCACGATTCGCGTGTTACATCGCGAACGATTCCAGGTCTTCCTGCGGAGCGACTTGATAACCTTGTGGCTCCATGGAGCAACCCGCGCGGCCTTGGCTGAGGGATCGGATCGCGCTGGAGTAACCGAATAGTTCCTTAAGGGGTGCGATTGCCGACACGCTAGTGATCGCGCCTCGTGCCTCGGTTCGTTCGATCAATCCGCGGCGTTGTTGGAGGTCTCCGACGATCTCACCTAAGTAATCGGGGGGCGTGGTGATCTCCATCTTCATTACCGGTTCCAGGAGGGACGGTTTGCCCGCGCGAAGCCCTTCGTCGAATGCATCGTTGGCGGCGATACGGAATGCAACTTCATCGGAGCCAACTTCGGCCACTTCGGCACCGAGCACGCTGATACGGATTCCCGTCAGCGGGAACGAGCCGACCAAACCGCCCCCTTCGGCGCGGTTGCGAAGTTCTTCGAGGGCCGCTTGGCGGAGATTCTCGGGCAGCATCTTCTCGGGTGGCGTACGATCGAGCACAATCACTTTCGCCGATAAATCCTCCAAAGGTTCGAAGCGTACTTGAAGTCGGGCAAACAAGTTTTGTGAGCCGACTTGGCGATTGCATTGGCCGGTAACCTCGGCGGTCGAAGCGATGGTTTCGCGGTAGCTGACTCGTGGCTTGTAGAATTTTACATTCAAATGGAAGTCGCGAACGAGTCGATTCTTGATCACTTCCAGGTGGAGTTCACCCATTCCCGAAATGATGGTCTGTCCCGACTCCGAGCTTTCAGTTGCGTGAAACGTGGGATCTTGCCGCTTGAGCATGTCGAGTACTTCGGCTAGCTTTTTCCGTTCGGTCGTGTTCTCGGGTTCGATTGCCATGGAGATCACCGACTGCGCGAATTGGATCGAGGGCAATTCGATCATGTCGCGGGTGTCGCAAAGGGTATCCCCAGTGATGGAATCGCGAGGTCCGATCGCACATGCGATATCGCCACATTCCAAGGCATCGATCTGGCCTTGCTTTTCGCGCTTCGTTGCGTGGATCTGCCAAAGCTGTGCGACGTTTTCCTTTTTGTCGCGGTTGGGGTTGTAGACCCGCGAGTTGGACTCGAGTCGACCCGAGTAGACGCGGATCCAGAACATATCCCCCGTCTTTGCTGGAAGGATCTTGAAAACAAGGCCGCAAAAAGGATCTTTCGGATCGGGCTTGCGCAGAAGTGACTTGTCCCGTTTCTTTGGGTCAACCCCTTGGACTGGCGGCCGGTCCAGTGGGCACGGTAGGTAGTGGCTGACCCCGTCGAGGAGTGGTTGGACACCGACGCCGTGCAATGCAGAGCCGCAAAAGACCGGTTGGATTTTTTGTGCGATGCACGCCTCACGGAGGGCCTTGCGAATCAACTCAGGCGGGATCGGCTTTTCCTCCATCGCCAACTCCATCATTTCCGCGCTGAACGAGTAAAGCTTTTCGAGCATCACATTGCGCCAATCCATGGCATCAGCGACGAGTTCTTCGGGGATATCCTGGGACCTCACGGTCCGGCCCGAATCTTCGTGGCTGAAGGTGAGGTATTTCAGGTCGACCAGATCGATGATGCCGCGAAACGGGTCGCTGGTGTGGTTGGGGCCTTGTCCAACCGGAATTTGGATCGCGACCGGATCAGCACCAAGGCGAGGTCCGATTTCGTCCAAGACGCGATAGAAGTCGGCCCCTTCGCGGTCGAGTTTATTGATAAAGACGATGCGAGGTACACCGTACTTGTTGGCTTGTCGCCAAACTGTTTCGCTCTGAGCCTCGACCCCTTCGCGGGCACTGAACACCACAACGGCACCGTCGAGAACGCGCAAGCAACGCTCGACTTCGGCGGTGAAATCGACGTGTCCTGGGGTGTCGAGCAGGTTGACTGAACATTCCTTCCATCGAAACGTCACGCACGCCGCGAAGATGGTGATTCCTCGCTGCTGTTCTTCGGGGTCATCATCGGTCTCCGTGGTGCCTGAATCGACGGCGCCTGCGCGGTGCTTGGTACCGCTCATGTAGAGCATCTGCTCGGTCACGGTGGTTTTTCCCGCGTCGATGTGAGCGATAATGCCTATGTTTCGAATCGATGTCAGTTCACGAGCCATAGTAGAAGTGCAATTCCAGAGAGGATCTCATCGCAGGGGACAATACATCCCCTGCGCCGCGGTACAACCAGGACGCTTGGCCGAGTTACGCTTTGGGCTGCTTGCGCAGGTCCAACCATTCGCTATGGAACACACCGTCGCGGTCTACGCGTTGGTAGGTGTGCGCACCGAAATAATCCCGTTGTGCTTGGAGCAAATTCGAGGGCAGTCGAGCGAGTCGATAACTGTCGTAGTAACCTAGTGCCGTCGAGAATGCTGGAACGGGAAGCCCGAGATGGCTTGCCGCCATGACCACGGCTCGCCACGACGCTTGAGCCTTCTCGATGGCTTGGGTGAAGTATGGGAAAAGAAGCAGGTTTTCAAGGTCGGGTTGAGCGTCAAAGGCTTCTTTGATCCGATCGAGGAATTGAGCTCGGATGATGCATCCGCCGCGCCATAGCAATGCGCAATCCCCGTAATTGAGTCCCCACTGGTGCTCGCGGCTCGCTTCTTGCAATTGCACGAAGCCTTGGGCGTAGGAGCAGATCTTCGATGCGTACAACGCCTGTCGCACGGCTTCGATGAACTGTTTACGATCGCTGACCAACTGCTTCACAGCGCCGTCGAACGCCGGATTGTGCGAAGCGGCAGGACCAGGGAGGACCTTGCTCGCTCGCACCCGAGCTTGTTTCATCGCCGCCAAGCATCGCGCATAGACTGCCGTGGTGACGAGGGTGCTCGGCACTCCCAGATCGAGGGCCAACTGGCTCATCCACTTGCCGGTACCCTTCGCACCCGCAACGTCGAGGATCTTGTCGACGAGGTATCCGTCCCCACCCGCGTCGTCCTTCACGCTGAAAATATCTCGGCTGATCTCGATGAGGTAGCTTTGCAGTTCTCCGAGATTCCAATCGGCAAAAACATCGTAGAGCTCATCGTTGGAGAGACCAGCTGCTTCCTTGAGCAAGAAGTAGGCTTCACAGATCAGCTGCATATCGCCGTACTCGATCCCATTGTGGACCATCTTGACGTAATGTCCAGCTCCGCGTGGACCGACCCACTCGCAGCATGGTATATCGTTGTTCGGCCCCACCTTGGCCGCGATCGATTGGAAGATCGGCTTGATGGTTTCCCAAGCAGCTTTGCTTCCCCCGGGCATCAAGCTCGGGCCCTTCAAGGCTCCTTCTTCACCACCCGAAACTCCGGAACCGACGAACAGCAAACCTTTGCTCTCCACATATTGGGTGCGACGCTCGGTATCGACATAGTGGGTATTGCCACCATCAACCAGGATGTCACCTGGCTCGAGGTGAGGGAGCAACTGCTCGATCAGATCGTCGACTGCAGGGCCTGCTTTCACCAACATCATGACCAAGCGTGGACGCTTGAGATTCTTTACCATTTCAACGATCGAGTGGCATCCCAGGAAATTCTTTCCCTTGGCGCGACCCGCGATCAGCTCGTCGACCTTTTCAGTAGTTCGGTTGAAGACAGCAACGCGATAACCGCGGCTCTCAACGTTCAAAGCCAAGTTTTCGCCCATCACCGCCAGGCCGATCAGGCCGAAATCACACAATTCGCTCATACTCGTAATTCCCTCGAACGCCGCTATAGACCGCAGGAAAAATACCCAGGAAAGGGAAGCGGGCATTCTATCCGCCAGTCCCCTCATCATCAATCGATTCGGTCCCACACAGGGAATACTCCCAGCCTGTAAATGCTTGGAATTTCTATGGAAATCCAAGCGGTTGACACCTTGCTAAAGTTCAACATTGACCGATCTAAGCTTCCTGCCGAAGGCGTTTCGCAACTTCGCCACAAGCATTTCGCGAATTACGGAGTGCATTCGTCTGTGCGCGTCAAAGACGCAATTGATGTCGGCCGCCGCAAAATCGGCACACGCCGATTTTCAGGACATCTAACTTGAATGGGGCGATTACGATCATGGCGATCCAACGAATGTCGGCTATTCTCACCCTAGGAACTGGACTGCTCTCAGGAACCTTTTCCGCACGCGGTGAGGATTGGAACCAATTTCGCGGAGGAACCGCTCAAAGCATCGCTGCCGGAAAACTGTCCGAAACCGTTGCGATGAACACACAACCCGCGTGGAGAACCGAAATCGACGGAAGCGGTTGGTCCCAGCCCATTGTTGTCGGGAACCAAGTGTTCGTGACGACGGCCGTCACAAAGTCCGGATTCAAACCCAAGGGGATGATGGGCGGAGTCATGGACCCGAGCACCATGGGGAAAGGTCCAAAACCCAAGGATCCTATCCAATGGAAACTAGTCTGCTTGTCCCTCGATAGTGGTGGCATCCTGTGGGAGCAGACAGTCGCCGATGCAATTCCCGCTTACAGCAAGCACGCTTCAAACACCTTTGCCACGGAAACACCTGCTGCCTCCGCCGATGCCGTCTACGCATTCTTCGGTGCTGCTGGTGCAATGGGTGCTTACGATCTCAAAGGAAACCAGCTATGGACGAAAACCTTCGAGCAGCAAAAGATCTCGAACGATTTCGGAACCGGCTCGTCGGTCCTGCTCGCGGATGATCGCGTCCTCGTTCAAATGTACAACGAAGAGTCTGCGATCTTGAACTGCTTGAACACGAACGATGGCAGCGAGCTCTGGCGGGCGG
>VGZN01000184.1 GCA_016872635.1 Planctomycetota bacterium
GTCATCGATCAATCCAGGGAACAAAACCAAGCCGGTTGCGTCAACAATTTCATCGGCACCCGTCGACGGCGATGCGTCCACACTAGCGATTCGACCATCGCGCAACAAAACGTTGGTGCGAGTAACACCTTTTGGCATGACGACTTGTGCGTTCCGGATCAATGTGGATCGTGTCATAGCGTTTCGTTGAACCCTTTCCTTCGTGTGTCCAATTTCATTTGCGAAGCCCCTCTCATTCACAGAGCTCCGATCGGTTATAACCAGACCATCGTCGCTGCGCACCTTACGATACTGTAATCGCGTTGGTGTATTTTCGCGATCGGGGAAGAGTCGCAAGGCCTTTTTGGGAAACATCGAGGAGGATTTTCATGATAACTATTCGACCCTTTTTCCTTGGTGCATGGATCTATGCGATCTTAGTGTGGGTGGTAGGGAGCACGTTGATGGCTCAAGACCAACCCCCCGATCCTGCGAATATCCGCGGTTGGACCAACCGGATCGAGCGGGCATTGATCGAAGGCAAAAGCGATGTCGCTCTTCAAGAGATCAATAAAGCGATCGAGCAAGCTCCGCAGCGCAGCCAACTCTACTTGATTCGTGGTTCGTTGCTTTTCCGGAGTGGCAAGGTTCAAGAGTCATTGCCTGATTTCGACAAAGTGATCGAACTCGATCCACAACTAAAACCCTATCTTTGGCAACGCGGGATCGCGCTCTACTACGCGGAAAAGTACGACGATGGGCTTGATCAATTTGTAGTGCATCGCGAAGTGAACCCGAACGATGTGGAAAATGCGTTTTGGCATTTTCTTTGTGCGGTGAAACTCAAGGGAGTTGCATCGGCTCAGAAGGACGTTCTGCTCTCGGGGCGAGACACACGGGTTCCGATGATGCAGGTCCAAGACATGATCCAAGGCAAGACCACACCGGAAGCGGTCGTCGCCGCTGCGGAGCGAGGACGCCCATTGGAAAAAGGGAACGACTACGATCGCTTTTACGGATACCTTTACGTCGGTCTCTACTACGATGCTCTCGGCAAAAAAGCGGAAGCGAAGAAGTGGATGGAGAAATGCGTCGATCAGCAAATTACTGGCTATATGGGAGATGTGGCCAAAGTGCATCTCGATTTGCTGAACAAAGATGCGCAGGTCAAAGACACAACGAGCGACAATAGCCGACCTGAAAAGAAGTAAGCCGATCCCGTTGAGATCGGCATGTTTGACTTCTGATGCGAGTTTTGCCCCTTAGGCGCGGATATCGATCCCACCCCCCGGGGTGATGTTTGCTACTTGTTGGATCAATTGCACCATCGCGTTCCCTTGATCCTTGGCAACATCCATCTGCTTGGACATCAACAGTGTTGCCTTTTCCAAGGCTGCTTGTTGGCTTTGGCGATCGATATCGATCATCTGTTGAGCGACTGCTGGTATTTGCATCATGCACCTATTGCTGGAAACCAGGATTCTTCTGACGGTATCGATTGGGTTTTCGAGGCGAGATCGCTTTTCGCGAGCCTGTCTGGACTGTCAGATCTACAGTTCGATCTGATCCAATGTGGATGGCTAGAACACTCCGTCGCCGAACCGTCGTGGTCCACGACCGCTCGGATTGGATGGAGCGTTACCTTCGGGTTTTGCATCGAGGAAGTGAGGTCTTCCGATGGGTGAACCTTCGGGGGTGGCTTCGGCTGGGGGCAGCGTAGCGATCGAACCCGTTGGCTCGCTTGCGCTGCTGGTGGTGGCATGGGTGGGAGCGTTCGAGGTATCGAGGTATTCTTCATCGTAGCGCGAGACGTAGCCGGGCTGCTTCGCACGTTCGAGTTCCAGCGAGTACTCGCGGATGACCGCTTGCTGGATCATATCTCGGCAGGGCTGATTGATCGGGTGGGCGATGTCCGCGTAGAGTTTGTTCGCTCCACCTTCGACGTCGCGAAGGTCTTGCGGGCCTCGCAAACGCGTGCCGCATTGATTGCAGTAATGGCTGCGAAGATGATTTTTCGACCCGCAGCGGCCACAACGTGCGGACATCTTGCGACTGGGCATCGCCACGAAGGGACCGTTGGTCCCTTCGATGATCTTCAGATCGCGGATCACGAAACAATGATCGAGCGTGATGGAACAGAAGGCCCGGAGGCGATCTTCCGATTCCTCCATGAGCTTGATTCGAACCTCGGTGATTTCCATGGCTTTCACTGCACTCCCTTGGCGAGCTACGATCAATTCATGAGCCTAAATTCAACCTTTCGGTCTGTGCGAAGATAGACGGGGACGACCAAGTCGAAGCCGTATAGACCCGCATATCGCGAAATGAGCGTAACTCACTCGCTATCTTCTCGGCTTCTTCATGGGTGCGGCACAAGCAAAATCTGGTTGAACCGCTACCACTGAGGCAATGGCCGAGAGGGTTGTAACGATCAAAACGGCTTGCCGTCCGTTCGATCCACTCATTGGAACTTGCTGCTGGCTTCTCAAGCCGATTATACAACTCCGCACCAATTCCTACTGCATCCTCAGCAGAAAGAAAACTCATTAAGGACTCGGGCGACCGATGGTTCGTGGATGAACCCGTGGCGTCATAAGCTTGTTGATCCGTTTCTTTTAACTTGCGGAAGATAGCGCCGGTGTCGCATCCTTGCGGGGGATGCACGAGGACGAACCAAAGCTTCAAATTGCTAGCGATTGGTTGGACACGTTCTCCTCGGCCACTGCATCGAGCGATATAAGCAACTCCGTTGTGCCCTTCGAGAAAAAAGTTCAAATCGCTCCCCAGGTTACTTGCGATTTCACAAGCAACGGTCGGTTCCCAAAGCCCTGTCCAGTGCAAGGAAGCGAGGACGAGGGCCGCTGCTGCATCGGCGCTTCCACCACCCAAGCCAGCTTGGGACGGAATTCGTTTGCGTAAAACAACATCCGCACCTCGATCGATGCCTAAACGCTGACGGAGCATCTCGAGTGCTTTGCAAACCAGATTCGATCTGTCCGAAGGTATTTTCCACGCGTTGTCACCACTCCACGCGGATCTATGGCCCCCAAGTAAGCCTTCCCCTAAATGCGATGCTTCCGATAGATCCACCTGCAAAGAGATCTCCGAATCGAGCCTCGGATGGATTTCCAAATCGTCGCAAAGGGATACTGCCATCATCACGGTATCGAGATCGTGGTAACCATCTAGCCGTGTGCCGAGTACTTCAAGGAAGAGATTGATTTTGCAAGGGACGCGGGCTCGCAACGAACATGTGCTTAACGATGATGAGCTTGAGGAGGGATTGCCAGCATTCGCTGCCTGTCCCGCCGTGGCGCCGCCGTCCGATTGGGGGTGAGGCATCGACCGATCGGGAATCGCTGGCGTGAAGGCTTCAACAATCATGTTTGATGGTGCCGCTGCTTACTTTTCAGTGGGGTATTGAGCTTCGCACCAACCTCGCCATCCACCATCGACACTCGTGACGTTGGTGTAGCCCATTTTTCCGAGATTGTCGGCAGCCATGGCGGAACGGAATCCGCCTCCGCACAGCAGGAACAGTTCGATGGAGGGATCGGGGAAACGATCTTCGATATCCCGCTCGATAATTCCTTTGCTCAAGTGGACCGCGCCTGGGATATGGCCAGCGGCGTATTCGCTTTCCTCGCGGACATCGATCACGATCGGAGGATTTGCCGAATCCAGGCGTGCTTTTAGTTCGCGGATGGTGCATTCGCGGACGCGTGACCTCGCGTCATTGACGATTTTTAGAAAGCCTGGGGAGTGATGTTTTGCCATGGGAATCTCGGGAAGGTGGCAAAGATCGAAAAGATCTTCGCGAGGTGATGAAACTAGTTCGTTAAAAATTCTCTCAATGCCTGCAGAGTCAACACATTCTACGCCGATAGACTTTTCGCGGGTGAGCTCTAGTTTTAGCCTACCTCGATTTTGTGACTTGCGGTGCGACCGATTCGAAGAGAACGAGTAGTATTGCGGGGCATACGAGAGGTCGCAGTTGGAATTGCTCGCATTTACGGAATTTACCTGGCATTTGTGAGGAAGGCGATGGGACGCCCGTTTGCGGCTTGTCTCGGTTGTATCGCGATGATATCCCAGATTTTTCTAGGGATGATTGCTAACCAACCCACCGAGTCAATCCTTGTACGGAGCGTTGTCGCTCTGGTGTTGGCAGCAATACCTGGGTGGGTCATCGGCAAACTTGCGGACGGTTTGGTGCGAGACAATATCGAGGCTCATTACCGAAGGCGCGTCGAAGAACTGAAGTTGAAGCAAAGCTCCGAAAATGCCGCGACCTAGTCCCGTTTTGGCAAACTGGGAAATACAGGTCGACACGGCTTCACAATTCTTTGCCCAACTGATGTGGAACTGCCCTGATGAAGTCGTTAGAGTCCCCGAACACTCAACCAAACGTTGATTTCGCATCCCTTGGAACATGATGTCCCATCGGTTGTGCGTCGCCTGAAAACAGGTGCCGATGAAAACAAACCGAACGCGTCGCGGTCACTGCGGAGGCGATCGGAGCAAGCCAAAAAAATAAAGCATGGAGGTTCGGATGGCGACAACTGCAGTAACAAATGTCGACATGTCGGAGGTCTGGTCCAAATACAAGGCCGACCCAAATAATGTCGAACTGCGGAATCAACTCATTGAACGCTACACGCCATTAGTAAAATACAACGGCGAACGACTCCGATCGAAGCTTCCCGAAGGAGTCGAGTTAGACGATCTGATCAGCGCCGGGATTTTCGGTCTCATGGATGCGATCGATGCCTTCGACTTGGATCGGGGTGTCAAATTCGAAACCTATTGCGTCCCTCGGATCCGAGGAGCGATGCTCGACGAACTCCGGACCATGGACTGGGTTCCTCGTCTGGTCCGCAGCAAAGCGAGCAAGCTTAACGAAGCGAACAAGCTGCTCGAAACCAAATATGGCCGAGCTCCAAATAACCATGAGCTCTCCGTCTACATGGGGATCTCGATCGATGAACTCGAAAAGATGAAGGCGGATGCAGCTGCCGTCGGCTTGGTATCTCTCAACAAGAAGTGGTACGAAACCGACAGCTACAAAGATGTTCGCGAAATCGATGTTCTCGAAGACAAACGGAGTGAAGATCCCACGCGACGCGTCGGTAAGAGCGATCTGATGCGATTGGTAACCAAAGGCCTCAATCGCAATGAACGTTTGATCATCATCCTCTACTACTACGAAGAACTGACAATGAAAGAAATCGGCGCCACGCTCGATTTGAGCGAAAGCCGCGTCAGTCAGATGCACACGAGCATCGTGCAACGCCTTCAGGAACAGCTCGGTCGACGCCGAGTCGAGTTCGGAACCTAATCAGCGTTGCAATCGCTAGCGCTCGGGAGAGCGAGCGACAACAGGTCCGCTCGGATTGGAATCCATAGGAAAGCCCGAGTCGCAGTCCACGCTGCTACTTGGGTTTTTTCGTTTTCAGGCTTTGCGATCGGTTACAATCGAAGCGTTGCCTGGTGAACACTTCGACTCGAAAACAGGTTTCTGGAGTTACGCAGATGAACGAAAATACGCAGATGCATGAACGATGGTCGAGACGAACTTTTGGAGGGGTGTTGGTTGCCTCCGCTGCTTCATGGGCTTGCGGCCCCCAAGGCACAGTTAGGGCTGCTGCTCCTCAAGACGACAAGCCCGCTCCTGAAAAGAAAGCCGATGCGCCCACAGGTCCTGTCGAGGTAACTTTCGAACGGGACTACGCTCCACCTGGGTTCAAGCCTTCGTGGAAGAAAGAGCAGATCAATCGAACCATGGCGCAAGACTTCATCATCTTCGCCCACTCCGATCTCGAAATGACAAAAAAGCTTCTCGAGCGTGAGCCTGGTCTGATCAACGCGTCGATCGACTGGGGTGCCGGAGATTGGGAGACCGCGCTCGGTGGAGCATCCCACATGGGACGAAAGGATGTTGTCGAGTTCCTGCTGTCCAATGGGGCTCGGATCGACCTGTTCTGCGCAACAATGCTCGGGCAGTTAGAGGCGGTCAAGGCGTTTTTGACGTTGGAGCCAGCCTTGATCGATGCCCGCGGACCCCACGGATTTGGGCTCCATTTCCATGCCCAAGTTGGCGGCGAAAAGGCCAAGGATACTCTCGATTACTTGCAATCGGTCAAGACGGTCGAGCTTAAGCCGATCCCGTTTTTGAACCAAAAACCCCCAAAAAAAGACTAGGGAAAAACGTAAGACTTGACGGTCCGCCCACAATGTCGACGATCTACGCGATCACCTAATCCTGTTTTCGCCAACTTTTTGACATTGGAGCAAATCAACCATGGCCGTATTGGTCACCAAGCCAGCCCCAGAATTCAAAGCTCAAGCCGTACTCAAGGATGGCTCGTTCGGCGAGTTGTCCCTCAGCCAGTCCCGAGGCAAGTACGTCCTGCTGTTCTTCTACCCACTCGACTTTACCTTCGTTTGCCCCACCGAAATCATCGCTTTCTCGGACCGTGTCAAGGAGTTCAGCGACCTGGGCGTGGAAGTCATCGGCGTCTCCGTCGATAGCCATTACTCCCACCTGGCATGGCGGAACACCCCACGCACCCAAGGCGGTATCGGCCCCGTTGGATACCCTCTCGTTGCGGACTTGAACAAGCAAATTGCTCGCGACTACGACGTCCTCTTGAACGATGCCGTCGCGCTCCGCGGGCTCTTTTTGATCGACAAAAACGGTGTTGTCCGGCACCAAGTCGTCAACGACCTGCCGCTCGGCCGTTCGGTCGACGAAGCGCTCCGAATGGTCAAGGCTCTGCAATTCTTCGAGGCCAACGGCGAAGTTTGCCCCGCTGATTGGAAGGAAGGCAAGCGGACGATCAAGCCTTCGGTGGCTGGAAGCAAGGAGTTCTTCGGCGCCGAGTATTCGGGCTAAACCCGTCGCTGGTTAACCTTCTAACCGCTTTTACGGGCACTCCTCTGTTATGAGCAATCCTTTTGAAGGCTCGAGTTTCTCGCGGGAATCCAAGGAAACCCCCGGTGAATACCCAGGGCCGGATGCCAGTGAGTTGACCCACGTCGATTCATTGGGACACGCGAAAATGGTGGATGTCGGTGGTAAACCGGAAACGGTTCGCCAAGCCACCGCCTCCAGCAGGATTTCCATGACGCCAGCTGCGGCTAACGCAATTCGTCGCAATACCCTCGCCAAGGGTGACGCAATTGCAATCGCACGCATCGCTGCCATAGGTGCTGTGAAACAGACCAGCGTATTGATCCCGTTATGCCACCCCCTCTGGGTGGATGGCGTGCAAGTTCAATGCGATTGGGTCCAGGAGACAGCACTCGAATGGCGTGTGACGGTGAGATCCACCGGCAAGACGGGAGTCGAGATGGAAGCGTTGACCGGGGCTACTGTAGCCGCACTCACCATCTACGACATGGGAAAAGCGATCGATCGATCGATGGAGATTACCAGCGTCAAACTGCTCGAGAAATCTGGCGGTTCCTGCGGGGATGATCTCCGGACTGAGTAAAAGTATCATGGACATTACCGAAACCTCCACCCACAGGATGTTTGCGGAGACCTCTGGCAACCCTTCGTCCACGTCCAAGCTGCGAACCGACTCGTTCGCGTCCGCAACGCCGACCGGTACCATCGCATCGGCGACCGGCACCATCGCATCGGCGACCGGCACCATCGTATCGGCGACCGGCACCATCGCACCGGCTGACCTTTACCGCGCGGAGTTCCTCTCGGCCATTGAGTGCATCGTCGAACCGTTGCGGTTGGTCGAGGCCTCTATTCGATCGGAACTCACGAGCGACGACCCCTACATATCGGAGATGTTGCAGTACGTTTCCAGGCTCGGTGGAAAGCGACTCCGACCTGCCTTGACCCTGCTCTGTGCCAAGCTGGTCGGTCCTCTGACCGACGAAACCATTCGACTCGCGACGGTCGTCGAATTGGTCCATACGGCCACATTGGTACACGACGATATTCTCGATGATGCGCTCCTCCGACGGCATCAACCTTCCGTGCACGTTCGCTGGAATGTGCCCGCAAGTGTCCTCATTGGAGACTGGCTGTTCACCCATGCATACCGTTTGGCCAATGACGGAGACTCCACCCTTCCAGGGCGATGGGTTGCTCAGTCGGCCCAGCGCGTCTGCGAAGGGGAGATTCGACAAGGGAACAGTATCGCTAACTGGGACTTGGATGAGGCGACGTACCTGAGGCTACTGGAGGACAAGACTGGCGCTTTGTGCGGCGTAAGCTGCGCTTTAGGGGCTTGGTCGGCAGGAGCTGACGTAGGGACTTGCAAAGTACTGGAACGGTTCGGGAATCAACTTGGCACGGCGTTTCAGCTTTATGACGACTGGCTCGATCTATGGGGCGATGCGGATCGTTCGGGTAAAACCCTCGGCACCGATCTGAACCAATTGAAGCCAACCATGCCATTGCTACGCGCCTTGAGCACTTGGGACCCATTATCGCGCACTCGTTGGATCGCAGCGATGGAACGAGGGGACGTAGACGCAGTACGAACGATGCAGATGAGAATGAACGATTCCGACGCCTCGGAGTACACCCTCAGCGCCGCAAAGGCTAGGATTCGTGAAGCGACCGAAAAGCTGACGGAGCTTTCCTCTCAGTTTCCAGGTGGTGACGGCAATGCACTCCGCTCTCTTGTGAAATTGGCGGAAGCAAGCGTATCGCGGGCTGGATAGATTCAATAGGTCGATCACACGTAGAATGCTTTAGCTCATTTTTGAATGAAGTCACGGGACGCATGGCCCTCCACCCTCGCATCGAACAACTTACGCGAACAATTGAGCCATATCGGCGCGAGTTGGTCAGCAGCGCAATCTATGAACGTTTGAACTCCATAGATGCATTGCGGTGTTTCATGGAGCACCATATCTATGCCGTGTGGGATTTTATGTCGCTCCTCAAGGCGTTGCAGCAACAGCTGTCGTGTGTCAATGTCCCCTGGGTTCCGGTCGCGAACGCATCGCATGCCAGGCTCATCAATGAAATCGTTCTCGCCGAGGAAAGCGATGAGGATGGATCGGGCGGGTTCGCAAGCCACTTTGAGCTGTATCATCGATCGATGGTACATTGCGGCGCGGAGACTCAAGGAATCGACGCTCTATTATCTCAAGTGAGGTCTGGCGCAGATGTTGAATGCGCGATCAATGCGGCGAGGATACCCGAGGCGGCTCGACA
>VGZN01000185.1 GCA_016872635.1 Planctomycetota bacterium
TCGGCTGTCCGTTTTGATCGCCACAATTCTTTGCCATCTCCAGTGATCACGAACACAACAGAACCCGCATGCGTTTCGGCGAGTCCCGCATATCCAGTCAGTTTTCCCCACATACCCCCTAAGTCATAGGTGTAGTTGCTCGGCGCGTGCGCATAGAGACCACGAGCAAACGTCTTTCCGGCAATACAAATCGCTACAGGGTCCTCAGGCAGCCGATTCAGCATCGGTCGCAACCAGCCTACCTTGGCCGATTTCGACGCAGCCTCTGAAATCCAAACATGCGACGCATCATATTCGCTCGGTGGAATGGTTGGCTGCAAGCTTAGGCTACCCACCAATGCCCGAGCGATATCGAGATCATTCGGCACTCGCGGATGGTCACTCGAATTTTTCTCAAGCCGCTCCAACTCCAACCTCGCAACCGTTGGATCGCGCCGCTTGACTGCCTGCACCACGGCTCTGAGCCTGAGTGCAGTGCGGTACGAGGAGACGTCGACCAGTCCTGATGCATCAACCTCAAACGGGATCACGGCGACTTGATCGTTGATACGACCACCGTTGGCCTGACACGCTACCACGCGAAGTGCTGATGTTGCGCCTTTTGCCAACTCGTCGCAACGCAATATAAAATGGCCTTCGTGGTCAGGAATCGCTGTTACCGTGGTCGCATCGTAATCGCTCCCTCCCTTCGGATCGAGATATCCGACGATTCCATATACCTGAGGATCACCGCGTACCGTCCCTGAAACCGCAAACCCCGTCCCATCGCTTGTTCGTTCCACGGAATCGATCTCGACCATCGCCGTGGATGGCAGATCGATTTCTTTTTCACTCCCGATAAACAGGGGATGGCTAGCCAATCTCAATGCGTCGGCGAACGAGAGAAACGAGCCTCGCCCCTCGCCGCGACGGTCCTCTCCATAGGTGCGGTTGCCGCTTCCCATGAGCGAAGTCCCCAACAATCGCCCTTCGTCCAAGCGCTCTTTATTATGTGGCAACCCGAGTGCATGCCCTAATTCGTGACAGACTCCACCGACAAAGATACTGTTGTAACGACCGACAGAGATATTCCCGTATTGACCATCTCGCAACATGGGCTCCTTTTCGCTGAGCAGTCGTGAATCGAGCAGGACCGAATCGACTTGCCATGCGGTCCCGGACCGTAATCCGCCGGTTGCATAGTAGGGGCTATTTTGCGACATGATACGAGACGCTTCCTCCCAATTACTCATGTTGCAGAACAAGACAATCGTTTCCTTGTCTGTATCGATCCCAGCCTCGGTTAGAGTTGGTAGGCATTCATTCCGGATCTTGTACCCGCTCTCTACGTTGTAACGAGAGTAAGGCGACGTGCCTCGCACCACATGCACCCGGAGAATCCCATCACTCTCCTTGTCCAGAGAAAAGGTTATCTCACCAAAACCGTTACGATTCATCTCGAAACGATAAAAAGACTGAATGTCCGTGAGCACGCGATCAAGCCGCTCCCGATATTGGGGCAGTGGCTCTCGATCGCTTGGGGTCCAATAGACCACATGGAGTGTCCTTTTCGAAGGTACCGGCGTTTCAGCAACGTAAGCATCCCGAATCCGAATCGCATCCACTGCTTGGGAAGGAAGCGAGGCCATATGGTCCTTCGGCATAGGCTTCGATTGCGTCACGACAAACTCAAGAGCTTCCATGGCATCTTCATAGTTCGTGGCATGCCCACCGTCGGGCTGGTGCTTCACGAACACAGGACGTGACATGGCTTGAAGCTGCTCCGCGAGCTTGAGCGTACTCGTCGGTGGAACGATGGTATCTTTACCACCAGTGGTCACCGCAATTGGCATCATCAAACGATCCGCATGCAATTCCGCAGATCGTTTCCGGTATTCGCTGGCAACTTCGTCCTTGCTACCCCCGTACGAAGCCGCAATCGCTTCTTGAAACTGATCGTATTCGATCATGTTCGCGGTTCCGTTCATCGCTACGACGCCTTGGACGAGCTCGGGGTGCAAGGCCGCGAAAATCAAGGCCGAGGTTCCTCCCATGGATCCTCCGGTAACCAGTATCCGCTCAATCGCATAGTGCCGTTTTAACTCTTCAATGATTTGCTTCAGATCCGCTTCTGCAGCCGGTCCCATCCACGAGGTCCTCGCGCGATAGTCCGGTGAAACCAATAGCATTCCATGATTGAGAGCAACATCGCGTGTCGCCCGGCATTCATCGCGAGACTCCCGAATATACTGCCACCGATCCGCACCGTGACCGTGCAATGCAACGAGTAGTGTCTTCACAGTCGATTTACGAAATGCAGCAGGAGTGAGCAATACATATTTCTGCTCGGTGCCATCCAATTCCGCTTTAAAACCAACATCGAGAACGGACGCTTCATCGAGATCCTGAGCGACCGCGATCATCGACAATGACGGATACACCATGCTTGCAATCACGATTGCCTTAATGGCGCAGCCCAGCATCAATCCCCATTTGAATCGAAGCGCAGTCGACAATAAAAAAGTCATATGGCTCACGGCTTTGGTTTCTCAAAGATCACCAAATAGTTCTCTTTCAATACGTCTGATCGATTCGCGATTTTCTTGAAACCCACCGAGGTTACTTCTTTCTCAAATACAGATTGTCCCGCGCGCACGTGATTCATGACCCAGTCGGTGCTCTTCCCTTCTTCTCGGCGAAAATCGATGAGGACCAAACGCCCACCTGGAACCATCGCACGAAAAAGCGATTCCATCGTTTTCGTCGGAAATTCAAAATGGTGGTACGTATCGCAAATGTACGCCAAATCGATTTTATTCTCCGGCAGCTTTGTCGAGTCCGCCGTACAAAGCAGCGTATCGACATTCCTCAAACCGAGTTGTCGATTGGTGGCTTGAATAGGATCAAGAAACTTTTGCGAGATATCGACGGAGAGTACATGCCCGTCATCCCCAACCGCTTCCGAAAACAAACGCGTGAACAAGCCGGTCCCTGCACCTACATCCGCGACCGTTGCTCCTGGCTTGACCTCACATGCAGCGAGGATTTCTTGGCGCAGCAGATACACTTCCCGGCTCTCGACTTCAAACTTGCCTATAAACTCATCAACGTTCGGATCTCGAAAAGTATCTTTGATCCCAGGCCGTACGCTTTTTTCTTGGGAATAACTTGGCAACACATTCCAAGTAGTAACAACCACAGCGAACGAGAAACAAAGGAATAAGAATTGCATTGTGAGTTTATCTGGGGCTATCGATAGATTAAAATACCAAAATAAGCAAAACGCGGTGTACCGCAATCCTATTGAAACGATCAACCACGGATGATCGTCACTACTAGCAACACCACTCCCAACACAGCGATCATCGCCGTGATTACACCCGAAGTCGAATTTGGCATTTCCGGATAGAGCACACGCAGCGATTTCACGTCACGCTGGTATTCTATCCAGCCAAACAACAAAGACGCGAGTCCCATGATGATCATGGTGATTCCAAGCTCCCGAGGGCCCAAAAGATCTTTAGCGAAACTTCGAGGAGGGGCTCCAGGAATATCAAATTGAAAAAACTTGTAGATGGTGAATCCAAAAGTGATCAACGAAGCTGCCGTGCGTACCGACGACATTACAGTCCGCTCATACGCGACACGTGTTCGCTCGATGGCCAATCGAGTAGGTGTATCGAGAGGAACGGCGGTTGGACGTTCAGGTTTGCTCATCCCACAATCGTAGCACGCCAACGCTTAAACTCTAGTCAGGGTACCAGCCTCGCACGGTAACTTCAGCGTGTCCTCCAAAGCGGCTCCGAAGGACCAAACCCCTCCGGACATTCCACGAGTCGTCGCCAATTACCGTTTTGCGGATGCCTTACGGTGGGTGATCTACGCTCCATCTCGAATTTTATCGGACGGATAGACGAGAATGACATCACCGGAAGCGATCCCGTCGAGGATTTCCGTCTCTCGGCTACCTGCGAGCCCTATTTGGATCGGAGTTTTCCTGACGATACCTAGAACGTCGCGATACGTAAAACGTTGGTTCCTCTCACGAAAAATCGCACCGTTCGAAATAACGACCGTGTCTCCGCTAGACTTCTCCACAACGATCTTGGCTTCGACGCGAAACCCGTTTCCCAACGACTGCCTCTCAATCCACGGCGTATTAAAATCGATGATGACATTCACCCGTTTTTCTTCCACGCCGAGTGCGGATATTTTTAAGAACGCCGATGGCTCCACGATGCGTACGACACCAGCAAGAGTGTGGTCTCCTCCAAAATGCTCGATCAATACGGGATTGCAGGGTTTTATTTTCGTGGCATAAGTGGACAAAATATCCACCTTCAATTCCATCTCCTCTGAGTTGCCAATTTCCAGGATAGGCGACCCGGCGGGTACGAACCCTGCGTCCTCGCGCATGACCCGAAGCACCACACCATCGATCAGCGAAGGTACGCTCATCGCTTTGCGGTCCGCCTCGGGGACATCTTGGGTGGTTAAAAACGCTGCTTACGCCATCGCCAATTCATGAACCGCGACGGCTTGCAAGGAGTTTGCTGCGCGAACTTCCCGTCGGGCGATAAAGTAGAGGTGCTCCCATTGATCGAAATCCGCGAGTGCGATCGAATTGCTCTTGATCAATTCCACGGCGCGTTCGTATTCATGCCCCGCCAACTCCAGTGACTCCTTCGTACTTTCCTGCACCTCTTTTGCACGTTGCACGGCAGCTTCGGCGGCTTCCACTCGCGCCTCGCTTTCCGCACGCGTCTTCGCATCCAAAAGATTGGGATCCATCGGCTGAATCACGAGCAGAGTCCCTTCATCTTTTTCCACGCGGTCCCCGGGATGCAATTCTACCCGTATCATGTTGCCGGAAACTGGGTTAGTGACGATGTACCGTTCGCGAACGCGGGTCTCTCCATCATCATCGACGGTGACATCGAGCCCTTTCTTCGCTGCGATGGCAACATCTACTTCCATCCCTTGCGGAAGGAATCCGTACACGAGAAATCCAGCAGCGAGAACAACCAGCGATACCGTTGTTATTCGAGGCATGAATGACTTTTTCATTCTTTTACCTTCAGCACTGAGATCAAATCCAACTCCTTGAGCATTTTCAAAACGACGACGCTCGACGCGATTGCGGACAGTACGACGATCATAATCGAATACGCGACCGCGCTGCGACTGACAACCAAAGGAAATCGATGACTGTCCGTATCCATGGCTGATGTCAAGGCATAGGAAAAGGCGTATCCGATGGGAATGCCTACGGGGATGGCTGCAATAGTAATCACGAGCAATTCGATCAGCATGACTGCGGATGTTTCACCGCGTGAGAACCCCATCACACGCATCGTTGCCAAGTCGCGGGCACGTTCGGTGAATGAAATCAATGCAGAATTATAAATCACCCCAAAAGCGATAAGCGCTGCGAACAGGGCGTTGATCGTTCGCATCCACGACGTGCTCCGAGCGATCACTTCTCGAAAATTTTTCATCGCTGCCGTTTAATCGAGCGCTCCAGAAATCGCCGGAGTCTGCTTAATCGCAGCCTAGGTATCCCTTTTCTGCGAACTATCCAACGCCACAAAGGTACCCGATATTCGCTCTCCCTCCTCGAGCAAATCGTGAAGTGCGCTTCGTTCCATGTACGCTGCCGGCCCCGTGTAATTTGGAAACATCCTCGCGATGGGAAGGAATACAGTCTGGCGATCCCCTTCTAAAATATCGACTTCGACAAGGTTTCCTGGGCGTACATGGAGCAACTCTGCTAGCTTTTGGGTGATGGTTAAGCCACCACGGCGATCGAACTCAATTTCCGATGTGCGTTCATCGGGTACTCGGTAGAGGGCCGGATGCTCGCATAGTCCCATCAAGGAAAGTCGTTCGCTGCTCAGTCCCGACCGCATGCGAACAGGTACCGCACAAAACGGTTCCGCGTACGTAACACCAGGAAGCTGCTCCACGTCGTGCAAAGCACTTTCCGAAGCGGTCTCGCGAAAGGTAATCATCAGATCATGGCGTTGCGACTGAACGAACTGATTATCGATCACAAACTCGATGGTGTCCTCCATGAACGAAGACAGAACCAAGATCGCCAACCCGAATGCCACCCCAAGAATCGACAGGAGGCTAATCACGAAATTGGCTTCCAAACGTCTGATAATCATTCGAACCGCTGGAGTCATTAACGCAGTCATTTCAAGTTTTTCCATCCACGGATGATCGAATCGTTGAGGTGCTTCAGGCCGCATTGCCACTGCAAGGGGAAACTCCATGGCGCGACGTGTCGATCGATACGTTCCGATTGCTGCGACTCCAATCGTCAATCCGAAGGCCACCCCCCATTCCCAAGTTATCGTCGGCTGAATGAACTGAGGAAACCGAAAGAACATCATGTACAGACGGAATATTCCTCGCGCCGCATAGATCCCCCCGCCTATCCCGATAGCGGTCCCTAGAACAACCCAAACCAATACCATCCTCGCATAATGCCAACCGATCTCGGAGGGATAGTACCCAAAGGCTCGAAGGGTAGCGATCTGTTCCCGTTGCCGGTACACCAATCGAGAAACAATAATATTGAATAAAAATGCGCTGACACTCAGAAAGATCGAGGGTGCCAAATACGCCATCGTGCGGACCTCAGATAGCTCATCGGAAACGCGTCGATTGGACTCCTGCTCGCTCCGATCAAACGTCCCGCTACCGCCGTATGGCAACGTCAACTGGTCGATTCGATCGACCACATGCTGTTTGTTGGCATCCGAGGTTAGACGTACCGTGAGATTGTTAAACGCACCTTCCAAGTTGAAGGCATGCGCCATGCTGGCGTAAGGAACCCAAAGAACACCATACCTTTTATCGTCCGAAAGAAGCAATCCGGGCTGAACCACATAGACAAATTCCGGTGACAAAGCGATGCCGACGACTTCCAACTCTTGGACTATCCCAACAAAGTTTGCGACCAAACGGTCACCGGGCTCGATGCGATGAGCCTCAGCAAAAAGTTCGCTGACCAACACTTCCGTTCGGTCTGAATATTCGGGATAACGACCGCGACGGAGGCAGATTCCGTTCATCGATTCACGGGGGTGATCATCAAGAGAAACCAGTCTCCCGGAAACGGGTTCGACGACATCGGGCATATCGAACAACACTTCTTTCACGATCCGCGTCTGAAGCGAATCGACTCCGTCGATTTCGCTCAACGAAGCGGCCAACGATTGCGGTGCTCTCACAAGCGGGGTGAAAAGGTCTGCGAAACGGTAATTCAAATAGTAACGATCGCGGCTCTCCTCCAGTGCAGTCATCGTGTTGGTGGACATGATGAAGGTCGCAACGCCAACAGCGATCAACGCGATGATGGCGATACCTTGTTTCCAAAGTCGACTCAAGTCCGACAACAGCAACCGTATCAACGCATGTACTAGACCACTCCTTTTTATTACCACACCAATTCGCTAGCTGATTTCCGAACGGTTTTGGATTGAATACTCGCGATCCGACCATCGGAGAGTTGGGCAACGCGATGCGACATCGCAGCGATTGCCGCATTATGAGTGATCACCGCTGTCAAGGTGCCCAACTCACGGTTGATCCTCGCAATCGCTTCGAGGACGACCGCTCCAGTCTTCACGTCGAGCGCCCCAGTTGGCTCATCGCAGAGAAGGACATCGGGGCGTTTCCCAATCGCTCGAGCAATCGCGACACGCTGTTGCTCACCACCTGATAGCTGAGAGGGATAATGATTCCTCCGCTCGTACAATCCCACCATCCGTAATGCTTCCTATGGAGGCATTGGCGCACTAGCGATATCGGCAACCATCACTACGTTCTCAAGGGCGGTCAGGCTAGGGATAAGGTTATAGAACTGAAAGACGAAGCCAACATGTTCGCGGCGGTATCGAGTTAATTCGTCCTCGTTGGCATCGGTCAAGCAGTGATCGCGAAACTGCACTGTTCCCGCGCTGGGAACATCCAAACCGCCCAGGATATTCAGCGACATCGATTTACCACTGCCCGACGCACCAAGGATGACAACAAACTCACCAGCATACAAATCGAGATCGATTCCTCGCAATGCGTACACATCGACATCCCCCATCCGGTACACCTTGGTCAAGCCACGAGCGCTAAAGATCGGTGGTACTTTTGAGTCCGAGGATTTTTCGAGCTGGATGGATTCTGGAGCGATCGCGGCACCTCAGCCTTTGCATCGGATAACGTTCTGACTACCCCTTCAAGATATCACTTATGACATGGGCTGGGTCGACCCCAGTCAAGCGTGCGTCGAGCCCTTGGAATTTCGCGGTAAAGCGTTCATGATCAATTCCGAGCAAATGTAGAAGCGTCGCATGAAAATCTCGAACATGGACCGGTTTATCGATCACGTTGTAACCGAATGGACACGTTTCGCCGTACGTCATCCCACCACGAATCCCTCCGCCGGCCATCCACATGGAGAAACATCGAGGGTGATGATCTCGCCCATAATCGGTAGCTGTCAATTTGCCTTGGGAGTAATTTGTTCGCCCGAACTCTCCACCCCAGATGACCGACGTATCGTCAAGCATCCCGCGATCCTTTAGATCCTGCAGCAATGCACCGGTCGGCTGATCGGTCTCTCCGCACTGAGTCCGCATTCCACCGGGTACTCCGCCATGATGGTCCCAACCTTGATGGTACAGCTGAATAAATTTGACGCCCCGTTCGGCGAGTCGGCGAGCGAGCAAGCAATTCGATGCGAAGGTTCCCGGAGTTTTGGCTTGAGGTCCATAACGCTCGATGGTCTCTTGCGATTCACCCGACAGATCGGTCGCCTCAGGGACACTCGATTGCATCCTAAAGGCCATTTCGTACTGCGCGATACGAGCAGACATCTCTGGATCCTGCGTTTGATCTGCTTGGATCTGATGCAACTGTTCCAGCCGATCGAGCATCAACCGTCGACTGGCGGAATCAACGCCAGGCGGGTTGGTCAAATAGAGCACTGGCTCCTTTCCAGAACGAAATTGGACACCTTGATAGCGCGCTGGCAAAAAGCCTGCCCCCCAAAGCCGTGAATACAGAGGCTGATCGACTTTGCCTTTGGTAATCAGTACCACAAAGCTTGGCAAGTTCTCGTTATCACTGCCAAGCCCGTAGTTCAACCACGCTCCGATGCTGGGACGGCCGGAGATTTGGTT
>VGZN01000186.1 GCA_016872635.1 Planctomycetota bacterium
CTCGACAGGCAGGGTCAAATCCAGGCTTATTTCACAAGGGGACGGCTAAGACTGTCTACCCTTTTCTTGCCTAGCGTAGCCAGTGTGGACGGTCATGAAGATGGCCTGACATCGTGGCGCTATGGGGAACTAACGATCGTCGGTTCTCGCCTACACTCTATCCAAGCCCGCTGGTGGCCGCGGTGGGGCACTGTGTTAGGGATGTGGAACGATAGAATCAGCCGCTCGCTACCCGTCGATGAATGCCGATTCTATTATGCGTTCCCGCGACGTTCCCCTGGCTTCATGTCTTTGTTATACACCCACGCCGGTCCACAAACCACCTACGCAACATTTCATCGTGGCATCGAAACCTTGGACCGTATCGCAATACTCAACAAGGCACGAGCGATTGTTTGCCAAGCAACCAACGATCGACTAACCGAGAGAATGATGAAACGATGGGGATACCAACGACACGCGGAAAACCTGGGCGCGGATCACTACATACGTCGATTTTAAAATGCAGTCCTTAGCCGGAGGTGCCCTCGATCAACTTCTGGGCAGAACCTCCTTTGCGCTGAATCCATTACTTGGTTTCGACCACGATCGCGGTCGAATTGTCCCGGCCCGATTCCGAAACCGCGCTCAGGACCAGTCGTTGTGCTGCGCTCATCGAGGCTTGGGTCGAATCCGGTAAGGTGATCAAGTCGAGCAGGGCATGGTCCCAGAGTCCATCAATCACCCCATCGGAGCAGAGCAACAATCGGTCACCACTCTTCAGTTCAAAAGCGCCGACCTGCGGATCAACAAACTGATGGCCAGCACCGAGGGCTCGAGACAAAACATTCTTTCTTGGATGGAATCGAGCTTGCCGCTCGTTGATTTGCCCTGTCCGACGCAACCACCCTACAAACGTATGGTCTTCGGAAACTTGCGTCAATTCTGGACCTCGATTGGAATCTGGTACAGGCGCAGAAATACGATAGAGTCGCGTGTCACCGATGTGCGCATACATGGCGATACTGCGATGAATCCAAACCAGCGTCAATGTTGAGCCCATGTTGGTGCACAATGCGTCTACCCCCAATCGATCTAGTTCCTTATGAATCGACAGGAAAAGCCCCTTTAGCATCGCAGGAGATGAGTCGATCAAGTGCTGATCGTTGAGCATGTATGCTTTGGGGAGCATCCGCGTTATTTGATCAATAGCGATCTTGCCAGCCAATTCTCCGGACCGTTCCCCACCCATGCCGTCCGCTACGGCAAAAAGAACATCACCGTCAGCGGTCGAAGCGATCCCGTTTTTTCCGAGATATCGTACCCCATGCGAATCCGCCAACACGGCAAGAAATCGATCTTCGTTGTTGGTCCTGAAATTCCCAGCATGCGTCATCGCCGACCAAGAGACTTCAATCGGTTTAGTCGCAGCGGCAGCCAACGGGTCCGCAATACCATCCATCGCACCTTCGGCGTCACCAACTTCCGGTACGGCATCGAGGATTTTCGAGAACTCGAAATCGATAATGCAGAACCTGCCGTCTGTCGACCTGTAGGTGATGTTTCTTAAGAAGGCATCTTCGTGGAGCACCCCGTAATGCTCGAGCTCGCCAAAGAGTTCTTTGATCTTGGCTTCGCCTAAGTGTTCAACGCGTGCACCGCAGTTGCTGGTGACTATTTCGAGAGTCCTTTCGTCGGCCGCCAATAGCCTGGGAACGAAGGAGCAACGCTTTTGTTCCAAGTGCTTCAGGACGCGGCACTCGTTTTCAAAACGTTCTTTCGCATTCGAACCGAGAAACTGTTTGTGGACACGACCGTCATACCCAATTCGCACCACTGCGCGTTGGGTATTTTTGGCTTCTAACATGGAGGATCAATTGCCAGGGAGGGTTGGATCACTGATCGGACAATCCTGGAATGTTAAGCCCTGGAACCGATCCTGGCAAACCCGAAGGAGGTGGGACTGGCAGACCAACCCCCTTCTTCGTAATCAGATCCGCTAATTCGATTTTCAACCGCTTGAACTCAGAGTCGCTGACGATGTAGTACCAGTCGGCGAATCGGGCGTTCAGCTCAGCCACTCGCTTCTTTGCAACTGCCATACGATCGTTCCGCTGGTCGATTTTGCGTTGATTCTCTTTGGTGATCCGCTCGCGTTCTGCTTCCAATCGCTCCTTCCATTCTTCATCGGAAAGTTCAGCTGGCGGGGCCGGATCCTGGAAGGAAACCAAACGGGCCAAGCGAGTGAGCTCTTGGGATTGCGTCACAGGGTCTTTGACGGGTTCTTCGCCAGCGGGTTTGCCTTCCGCCGCTGCATCCCCCTTTGGCTTGGCAGTATCTGTTTTGCCCGCTTCAGATGATCCAGGCTCAGTCACACTTGGCTCAGTCGCACCGGGCTCAGCGGTTGAAGGTTCAGTTGACAAGGGATCGGTTGGATTGGAGGGGGCCACTGGCTGCAATGCTGCTTTTTTTGCCGCCTCCATCGCTTTGAGTTCTTCAACAGTTTCGGGAACTCGCTCCAAATCGGTGGGTGGGAATTTTGACTCGTCAAGTCGCGTGGTTACTAGCAGGAACCGGTTGATGGATACCTCCTTCGGAGCTTCCCCTTCTTTGGTCTCCTCGGCTTCAACAGGTTCAAAACTTGCCCCTGCACCGTTTCCAAAACGCAACAAGTACTGGACTCCATCCTTCAGCGTAACCTCAAGGTCGCCGTTCATCGCGAATAGCTCGTAGGAGTCCGTGCCCGACGTTTGCGAGGCAAAAAAACCTCGTCGCTGAAGTGCTTGCAATGTGGACTCCTGAAGTTTCTCCCCTCGCAAATCTGCGGCAACGCCCGCTGGCTTTTTCGCGACGTTGACGATGCGTAGGTTATCCAGAGCGCTTTTCATGTCGTTGAGCTTGGTAGCGTTTACCTCTTCCGCCGGATCGAGTTCCCGCGGCTTGGCGACTCTTCCGTCGTAAACCACGAGATTGGTGGGTTGCCATTTTCCATCGCGGACATTGAAGTTGAGATCCGCGTCGTAGTTTTGACTTAGTCCCAGGGTTCCTTGGCCCGTTTTCACGAGGGAATAGTTCCTGATCCCAATCCCTTCGATATCGTTACTGCTCAGTTTGAGTAAGTCCGATTCGATCCATTGCTTGAAATCGGTAGATAGTGGATTGGTATTCAATTCCACCACGTAGATCACATCTTCGGATGGAATGCGGACAAAGCGTTTCTTGGTGTCGGTCGCGTCGACTTTCCCGATGATCAAATCGGCGAGTATGTCCCCTTTCTCATCGCGAAATTGAACCAATTCACCAACCCCATCCCCTCCCTCAGCTTCCTTCTTTTTATCCGGCTCGAGGACGCCAAACATCTTGTGTTCGTCCCTTTTTTCACTAGCGATATTGAGCGCCTTGAGACCCACGAACAGGTTCGCTGCTTCGCTCATCTGCTTGTTAGCATCGGCAGGATAGTTCTCATGCGAAGGAATGGTCCAAACCCCGTTGCGATCCTTGGCGACCTCGAACTCCTCGTACTGCTCTGCATCCGAATCGTATTTCATGATCTTCAGAGATGCGGCGGTCAACGGGTCCGCGAACTTTTCGAACAGCGGCTGATTAATACGCGCCGTCGCGCTCGAAGGGCCCGTGGAGTAGTTTCGGGTGGTGGTCGTCCATGCGAGGAACGTCGATACGGCCGCAATCGCGGCGATGATTCCAGTTTTGCTAGACTCTGTCACAGCTATCTATCTCCATCCAACAAACTTGTCGTGTATTGACTTGTGGTCTACGGATTGTTTTCTGATCGTTCTTCGATCGCAAAGTCCGCGTTCTGGCTTTGCGATCTTTAGAGCATTTTGGAACTGGCTTTTGAGCGATTTCTCGCTCGCTGTTCTGCCATAACGGTTTTGACTCAGCGATTAAGTTTTAGCGGAGTCGATTCTTTGACATGCCCTCTCGCTCACGCAAGCGACGCGAGACCATCACCACGATACCGACCAATAATGGCGGGATCGGTGGAATGAACACAGCAAGCCATTTGTATCTGTTTTGGATTTCTCGGATCGATTCGTCTGCTTTGCGTCTCGCATCGCGAATCTTTGTATCACGCTCGCGTTGGAGTTTTTCCCGTTCGACCTCGAGTTTCTTCCCGAGTTGAGCTTGCTTCATCTGGTATTCGGTCATCCGCTGGAGGAGTTCCTGCTGCTTCGAAGCATCGATTGCGCCTTCGGATTGCAGTTTATCGACCGCCTCTTTGAATTGTCGTTCTGCTTTCGAGCTAGCCTCTTCCGCTTCAGCGACTTTCTCATTGAACTTGTCGACAACACCGCTTCGCTCGAGGGCTTCTTCCTTGCGAGCCTCTTCGGCTTGTGCTTCGACCAATTTCAATGTGCTGTAAGTGGGCACGTGGCGACGGATCGCTGGATACTTCGTTTCTCCCGAGAGAACATCCACAACGTTCAAAACAAAAGTGATGTTCTGAAACTGGAAACGAATCTCTTCGAGTTGGCTGGGATTTTTACGAATGTCGACAAAGACGCTCGACATGCAATCGAGGTCCGACACATACACAACCTTGAGCGGTTTACCCGCCGCACCAGATTCCCCCGCTGGTGGCGCATTGCCTTCGATCAAAGCCGCAATGACTTGAGGCAGTCCCGTTGGTTTTCCTCGGCGAGAGCGGATCTCGGTGTTTCTATCCAAGGTTCCGCGTTGAATGTTGCGAACTTCGGAGAGAGGAATTGTTCCCGAGAAATCGCCGGTTGAAACCAGCGGCGTAAATTTGGTTTTTGCGCCGTTCTTGGGCTTGATCGTGCCAGCGAATAAGAACATCAACTCCTTAAGGCCTTTGGTGATTTCGCTTTCTTCGCTCAATGCGTCTTGCGCACCGGGAGCTTCTTCACGTGCAAAGATCCACAAGTCGGTGGACTGCTCCATCGCGTCGAGGATTGGGTATGGGTTGTACTGCTGCCAGCAGAGATCTGGAGCATACTGTCCCATGGGGGTTGGCTGGCCAGGAACTTCCACTTCGAGCAAATCCCAAAGAGGTTGAATTTGGCCTTTGGGCTGCGGTTGACCGCCACCGAACATGCCTCCACCCATCGGTGGTTTTGGATCGCCGGTTCCGGGAATGGTAGGGTCGATAGCGGACTGAGGGTCCTCGAATATCGCAGTTGGAATCCCAGCTTTGACCGCTGCGATGAAATTCGTCATCTCTTCGGGTGCCAACGAGGATGGCTGTACCGCGAGCAAGACGTCGATGCGCTCAGGATCGATGGGTGATGCTGGATTGATATCGACCAACTCAAACTCTTTCCCCATTTCCTCAACGATTGGCTGTTGTGGCTGCTGCTGGAACGATCGCATGTCCAGCCCCCCCATCATCTTCGCCTCGGTCTTGAGAACCCCTAGCTTCTTCCGCGAAGGCTTGGAAACCGTGGAGAGGGAGCGAGCGAGTTCATACTCGACCGGAATCCCTGGCTCGAAGAATGGGATCACAATCTTTTGCAAACCACTTCGGAAAGCGGCTCCCAGGATCACCGGTTGGTCAGAGAGGGTTCCTCGCTCACGGACACGGACGGTTTGTGGCACAATCCCGTACTGTTTCTCCGCTTGCTTCTCCTCTTCGCTAGAAGGTGCTATGGAGTCGTAGATCCGGACCGACATGGGGATCCCTGCAGACGTCGCCGTTGACTCAAATTCCTTGAGAAGAGAAACCAATTCATACTTGGTCTTCGCATACATCTCTGGAACGTCTGCCGAGATGAAGGCATCAACTACCACATCGCGATCCTTGCCCATATTTCGGATCAGATCGGTCGTAACCGGAGAAAGAGAACTCACTTTGAGCTCAGTTGCATCGACACGGACGAAGTCCCTGTTCCTGAAAAACATGCTTCCTGCGACGACGGTGACCAGCAATAACCCTGCTCGCACAAGGTAATGTGCAAGCCGCGAACCACCGCTCTTGCCGCTGCTCCAATGCCGTTTTCCAATCAAGATCATGCAAAGGTACAGACCGAATACGGAGAGAAGCAGAAAGTATGCGACACCGGACAGACTGATCACGCCTCGTCCAAAATCGTCGAACCGCTCCGACAGGCTAAAGTTTTTAACATCCCTGGCAAAACCAGTACCCGTGATGGTGTCCGCCTTTGCAGCGAACGCGAGAGGTGCATTGAAGAGTGCACCCAGAATAAATCCTACAGTCAGGTTGTTGGTCAAGAAGGATGCGACCATGCCCAAGGCGATCATCGCCAAACCGATCAGCCAATAACCAACGTAGTTCGTAAAGAACAGCCCCGTGTCGACTTCGCCGTTGGTCAAAAACGCCAACACGATAAAGGTCGAGAATTGGGAAAACAGAAGCGACACGGTATAGATTGCCGCAGCGGCGACGTACTTGCCGATCACAATGTCGAAGTCGTCCGCCGGAAGCGTGAGGAGGAGTTCATCGGTGCCTTGCCTGCGTTCTTCAGCCCAAATGCTCATCGTAATGGCAGGAATGAAGAACAACATGATGTACGTGAACCACTTGTTGAGTTCAGCGAGCGTGCCAAGATTGGAACTGAAGAACTCGTGGGGCCAGAAGGCAGCCATGCTTGTCAGGAGCACGAACAAGCAAAGAAACACATATCCTGTAGGGTTTGAGAAATACCCGTAAAAGTTTCTCTTGAGGACCGCATATGCGACTCGACGGCCGCGAGCCAAAAGCAGAAGGCCTGCCAGCATGACTCCTAGGAATACGATGTCCAGCAAGAGCAAACGAATTAAGGCACTTGCAATCACTTTGAATATCCTTCATCGAGACAGGTGAACGATTATTGAATCGAGTTGGTGCGATACCGAGACTTTTGGGGTCTCAGCAACTTTTCCTCTACGGTTCCGCAGAGGTTAGGAATTTGGGAATCTGCCGGCACGTTCTGCTTGGGTGAAAAGCCTTAAGGCTACTGCCCCTGAAATGATGGGACTATCCGATTTGGGGTTACGCTGCGGCACCGGTGAGTTTGTGGAACGCTTCGGTCAAATCACCGCGAACCTTCTTCAGATCATCGACAGATCCCTCGAAAACTTTCCTTCCTTCGTTGATCATGATGACGCGAGTCGCCATCGCTTCAACCTCTTGCAAAATGTGGGTCGACAAGAGAATTGTTTTCGTTTCGCCCAACTTCCGCATGGTATTCCGTACTTCGCGGATCTGATTGGGATCCAAGCCAGCGGTCGGCTCGTCGAGAACCAAAACATCTGGCTCATGCAGGAGGGCTTGGGCCATTCCCACGCGCTGACGGAACCCCTTCGAAAGCTTGCTGATCGCCTTGTGAAGAACCGTGGTGAGATCGCACAATTCCACAACCGCCTCAATACGCGTTTTCTTATAACCAGGTTCCATCCCTCGAGCATCCCCAAAGAAATTCAAGAGGCCGTGAGGAGTCATATCTGGGTACAAGGGGCCGTTTTCGGGGAGGTATCCAAGGTGCCGGGAACCGGCAATTCGATCGGTGAACATGTCGTGACCAGCAATCCTTGCAGACCCTTCGCTCGGGGACAAATACCCGGTCAGCATCTTCATGGTGGTGCTCTTTCCGGCCCCGTTTGGTCCTAAGAATGCCACCAATTCACCTTTGTTCACCGAGAATGAAATGTCTCGAGCTGCTGCAAATGGGCCGTAAAATTTCGAAAGGCCAACCGCTTCGATCATCGCCGGAGAGCTAGCATTGGTTTCAGCCATTTTGTTAGGTATTTCCCATGAAAAAGGAAGCTAAAACGTAAATCCGAGTTTGGATGGTGGGTTCATAAAGGGGTCTCATCAGGATGAAGATGCCGAAGAGCCTCGCCTCGTGCGGGAGTCTCTGGCGTCCGCTGCCAGAATGATCGGTCGGTTTCAACCTAAGCGAGGTCAGTATAGCGAGAATGGTTTCTTCAACAACGTACCCCGACCTGAGGCTGATCGCCGAACCCACGGCCAGCGGTGACACTTGCCTTCCTTCACGTCGGAAGTGCCAACCGCCCGCAGGGCGTTTTACGCACGAAAAGTAGACTAAGTTCGCACACCAAGGCCCCAATTCAATGGATTTTTCGTCGGAAATCCGGGTCTGAACTCGAATCATGCGGCTCCATTTGTTCCGCCGAGTCCGAAATGTTGCTGGACTGTTGGCGGGATGCATTGATCCCTCGGGCAAAAACAACCGCATCGACATGGACGGCACCCGCTCCTCGTAGAACGCTTGCGGCTTGATGCAGTGTCGCTCCAGAGGTCATGACGTCATCGACCAGCAACAATCTCTTGCCCGTGAGTGCCTTGCTCGGGCCGGCTCGGAACGCCCCGAACATGTTGAACTCCCGTTCAACCACGGTCTTCATCCCCTGCTTCTGCGTCCAGCGACTCCGATACAGCCACATGCTCCGGACAGGTTGGTCGATTGCGGCGCTCACGCGTCTCGCCAGAACATCCGCTTGGTTATATCGATGCGTCAACTTGCGAAACCAATGCTGTGGAATAGGAATCACCGCATCATAATGCTCCGGCGCAAAAACAATGGGTGGCTCGGACGCGGATTGCAAACTGCCTGTCAGCCAATCACCCATCCGATCCCCCAGTTGTCGCGTTAACCCTTCAAAGGCGGGCTCTTTCATCTTGCGTACCGCCTGAATCGCCGCTCCGGAATAGACCGTGAAACTGAGAACACGCTGAAATTGCCAGCGGCGGTTTTTGCACCAGCGACAGGATGCGGCCGGTTTCCTACGTTTGCTTTCAGGGCCTGGTAGCGGCCCGTCACCGAGCGGTGCTCCGCATTTCCTGCAAGGGTTGGCAAGGGGAACGAGCATCGCAAGACATTGCGTGCACAAGCAGCCGCGTTGGTTCTCGCCCAATAGATCTGCGCACAAGGCGCATGCCCTTGGAAAAAAGAGGTCCACCATGCTCGAGAGCTTTGACATAGCCATCGTTGAATTGCTCGGAGATGTATTCCTCGATCGGATTACGTGTCGAAGGGAATGAAGAAGCGAACTGAGCCTTGATGCCGTAATCCAGTGCCGACTCGCCTCTTCTACGGAATATACAACGTTACAAAAACATACAGCACCGACCTTATCGTACCGGGGAAGGATTTTTACTTGATCGTTCCTCACTACGATAACAGATCAACGGATCTGAAGCACCAGTTTGCCTTGTAGCACTCCGCTTTTCGCGAG
>VGZN01000187.1 GCA_016872635.1 Planctomycetota bacterium
GGTTTTCCACGTCGATTCAAGGTGGAAGGTGCTACGAAATCCACCAACTCCGGCAAGGATTCCAGTTGGACCATCCTTGCCGACTACAGTCAATCCGATTACAGCAACCCGGGACTTACCCCTGTCGAGATTGCATGCAACGGCAGAGTACTGGAACGTATTCGCGTCACCGCAACCTCGTTAGCACCACGGCAATCCGATTTCATTTTCGCCCTCGCAGAAATGGAAATACTCGGCGAGTCGACGGGCGAAATCCAGCTTATTAATCTCGCCTTCCAAGGCGAAGTCCATGCACTCGATTCGATCGAAGGTCCGCCGCGCTGGGGGCAAAAGAATCTGATCGATGGAAAATGGGCCAAAGGCGGGGATCGGTCACTCGACCAACAGCTCACGGAGGTGACATCGAAATTTGATGCGATTCGCGCCGTAGTGGAAACGCCGGCTCGCATCCAACAACGCACCAACCTGCAATCGACGATCGAAGCCACCGACAAGAGCCTGCAGTCATTACCTCCAGGCGACATGGTCTATGCCGCAGCAACCCATTTCGCACAGCAAGGAAATTTTAAGCCGACACAAGGCAAACCTCGACCGATCCATATTCTCATACGAGGCGAAGTTGAGAAACCGGGTGAACCCGCATTCCCCGGCTTGTTGCCCCTGGATGAAACCACTTCATGGCGACTCGAAAGCCAACTGTCGGAATCCCAGTGCCGCGCGCAACTCGCGCGGTGGCTTACGCAACGGGAGCACCCATTGGTATGGCGATCGATTGTTAATCGGATTTGGCAGTACCACTTTGGCCAAGGCATCGTATCGACCCCAAACGATTTTGGACGGATGGGCGCATTGCCGACTCACCCTGAGTTGCTCGACTGGCTCGCTTGCCAGTTTCGCGATGGAGGAGAATCCATACAGCGAGAATCCTTCAAGTCACTGCATCGATTGCTCGTTACGAGCAGCGTGTATCGCCAATCCTCGGCCAACAATGACGTCATGACGCAAATTGACGGGGGAAATCAGTACTTGTGGCGGATGAATCGCCGCAGATTGGAAGCTGAAGAGATTCGCGATTCGATCTTATCTGCTAGTGGAGCGTTGAACCCAGCCATGGGAGGCCCAGGTTATTATCTTTTTGAACTAGAGCACCCGGAACACTCGCCCCACTACGAATACCGCAAATTCGATCCGTCCAATCCTACATCGCACCGCCGTAGTATCTATAGCTTCATTGTCCGATCTCAACCTGATCCATGGATGACAACGCTCGACTGTGCGGACTCATCGCAAAGCACTCCGCGCAGGAATGAAACCTTGACATCCCTTCAAGCCCTCTCATTGCTCAACAATCGTTTTAGTCTCGTGATGGCAGAAACGTTTGCAAGCCGGATCGAGAGCGAAGCCAGTGCGCTCGATGCGCAAGTGGTTCGAGCCATACAGTTGATTGCGCAGCGTGAGCCAACCCCCGAAGAAGCCGAGGAGTTCTCCAAGTTCACCCACCAGCACGGCTTGAAGAATCTGTGCCGTTTTCTATTCAACCTCAGCGAGTTTGCGTTCGTCGACTAGAACCATTGAACCAGGTAATAATCCTGAAACAGGTCATGCAATGAGAAATCGAAGAGACTTTCTGGGACATTCCGGAGGCGCGTTCGGAGCGATGGCGCTCGCGACGATGCTGCATCAGGATTCGCTGGCGGAAACAAATCCAACGCAAACCAATGGCGTGCTGAAGACGTTGCATCACCCGCCGAAAGCCAAGCGGGTGGTCCAACTGTTCATGGGTGGTGCGGCGAGCCACATCGATTTGTGGGATCACAAACCGATGCTCGAAAAACATCATGGCAAACCATCGGATTTTGGGGAGCATGTGGAAGCGTTCCAGGATGGATTAGGACCGTGGATGAAGTCACCCTTCGCATTCGCGCCTTATGGTGGATCGGGCAAGATGCTCAGCGAAGTCGTCGCGCCGATCGGCCGTTGCGTCGATGATATCGCTTTCATTCACAACATGGTCGGAAAGTCCGGTGTGCACTCGCAAGCCACCTATCTGCAAGCGACGGGCTTCCAACTCCCAGGGTTTCCTGGGATGGGATCGTGGGTCAGCTATGCCTTAGGTTCTATCAACGAGAACTTGCCGACGTTTGTGGTTCTTCCCGATCACCGCGGATTCGCCAGCAATGGTCCCAAAAACTGGGGGTCGGCTTTCTTGCCCGCGAGCGCCCAGGGGACCACCATCTTCCCACAGCGAACAACCCCGATCGAAGATTTAATACCGCATGCAGACTTTGTAACTAGCGATGGAGACCAAGCGGGACTCGCGATGCTCAATCGCATCAATCGAAGATTCGAGCGAACCAGACCTGGTGATTCGCGATTGGACGCTCGCGTCCGTTCGTACGAGCTTGCGGCAGCCATGCAACTGAGCGCCCCCGAAGCATTGGATATCTCCGACGAACCAGAACACATCCTCAAACTATATGGACTCGACCGAGCAGGTGCGACTTATCCTGCAGAAATCAACACACCGGAAGAGACCGAGTATTTCGGACGAAAGTGCCTGGTCGCACGACGACTTCTGGAGCGAGGTGTCCGATTTGTTCAGATTTGGTCTGGCAACGACAATGGATTTCCGCGTCGCAACTGGGATAGCCATGAAAATATCGCTCGCGACCATCGGCCACTTGCCGAAGGTATGGCTGTTGGTACCGCAGCCTTGATCCAAGATCTAAAGCAACGTGGACTCCTCGAGGACACCATCCTATTGTGGACCACCGAATTCGGTCGGATGCCTAGCAGCCAAGGTGGCGTTGGGCGCGATCACAATCCGTACGTGTTCACGAATTGGCTATGCGGAGGTGGGCTTCGCGGTGGGGTCACCGTTGGCGAATCCGATCAATGGGGATACAAGCCCCTCGATCGCAATCACTATACCCAAGTCTACGATATCCACGCGACGATTCTTCATCTTCTAGGGATCGATCATACAAAACTCACCGTTCGCAATGATGGGATCGACCGCCGATTGACCGATGTCCACGGGCATGTGATCCAGGATATCCTCGCGTAACAGGGGTGCGTCGTGAGTAGTGACGTGCAGCAGCCGGGATCTTTAGCAAGATCCACTACGATGGATGGATGGCTTCGCGTTTTCTTCCCTTCGCGCCTTCGCGTGAATGATCGGGGATTTGAGCCGCACGACAACGTCGTTATCCCCAAAATCTTGAAGCTTTCGAAACCCTTACGATTCGACTGCAGCAATGGTCGCCGACGAGATGCCTTGCGACGAAACCGATCCGACCGTTGAATCCGTATTTGTCGACGCAATATCAGCCGATGGCGATTGAGGCTTTGTTTTCCCAAGTGGACTCAGCAGCAGAGCCGGGAGCAGTACCAAATCGCCGAGGATAGAACTGCTCATCATGGCGATCATCAGAATCGCAAATTGGCGGGTCGGATTGAACTCGGCAAACATAAAAGGAACCATCGAGCAACAACTGATAAGCATCGTATGCACCATGGCTTTGGCGCAGTTCGAGAACGTATCCGCGATCGCTTGTTGGCGTGTATCACCAAGGCTCAAACGCCGAGTGTACCAATTCACGAAATGCAACGTATCGTTGACCGCGATCCCCATCGCTACACTCGCCGTCAGGATTCCAGCGATATCGATCGAATACCCCAGCCACGCCATCGATCCAAAGACGAGTGTCTCAGGGAGCACGTTCGGTATCATGATCAACAGACCGGAGCGAAAGCCACGCGCGATCAGCATCATGACTGGCGTGATCAGCAAAAATGCGGTCGAAAAACTCGAACCCAGATCATCGAGCAACGCGAGCTGCGTATCGTGCATGATCGGGGAAAGCCCAGTGTATTCGGCGCGAAATGGGCGCAACAAATCCTCCGGTCCAAGTCGATTGTCATTCGCCACATTGTTCGACAAGCCATTATCCATACCATTGATTCCTAAGGCCCTGCCCTGGATCGCAGTGCGTTGGACCTCAGCCACGGATTGGCTCACCTTTTCGGTCAGTTGACCATAATTCAATCGAGACAAGGCTGAAACCTTGGCCGTCAAACGCCAAATGTTTTCATCCTCGGTGCGTGCGAGGAGTCCCTTGTCCTCGAGCATATCCAGTCGTTTCGGAATCTCGGAGCGAAACACACTGCGTTTTGCGACGTCGCGTACCCGACTACTACTCGGGATTTTCGGCAAAAACGTAGTCGCTGAAATCACCCCACCGATATCCGAGTTCGACCGAAGCTGGTTGGTGACGCGGTCGACCCATTCGAGTTGCTCGTACGGATCAGCAGCGTTACCCCCTGGAAATCGCATCATGATCTCAACCGAAGCGATTGGCCCTAGATGCTCCTCGATCCATGCCATCGAACGGACCGTGGGACTCGATTTGGGGAACATATCATCGAACTTGGTCGACGACTGCAAATGCAACAGGCCATAGAAACTGAAAAGCAACAACGAAAATCCAAGCACACAGATAGCAACATAATTGCGTTGCACGAATTCCGAATAACGGACAGCCCACAGAGATACAGGAAGAGAATGGTCCGGATCCTCTCCATATCCAGGACGATTCGATGCTAGCTGAGATGGGCCGTCCGATTGCTCGGCGGATGAGTTCGATCCAGTACTGCGGTTTTGTTGGAACGATTTCAAACACAGCCAATCAGCCAGCTTGGGGAAACAGAGGATCAGGATCACGGTTGCCAGGCAAAGTGTCGATGCCGAGTAGAGTCCAAAAGTACGCACCGGCGATAATTGGCTCGTCGCGAGAGCGGCCATCCCAAGTGCTGTGGTCAACGTCGCAAGCACACTCGGCTTGAATCCGAGTAGGATCGCTCGAGCCCCCAATCGATCTCGGTGATCATAAGCGACATCGCGGTAATAATTCATAAAATGGACAGCAGCGGAAAGAGTCAGCATGAATACAAGAGTCGGTAGAACGATCAGTACGGCACTGAAAACGCCACCGGTTACCGTGACAATCGCGATGGCCAGCAATTGTCCAACCCCTGCAATCACCAGCACCGCAATGGCGGCTCGAACACTCCTCAAGCACAACCAAGCGAGAATCACCCCGAAAAGGCTTGATGGCAACACGAGTTTTCGCAAACTATTCTCGGCAGCTTCGTCCACAGCGAACGCTTCGTAGACCGAACCCACCATTCGCAAATCGTTCTGCGTCAATCTAGGCACTCGGTCGGCAGCTTCGCGGACCAATCCCACCGATTCCTTTTGGTGCGCAATCCCCTCTGGAGTGAACCTGACAAAGACCGCAGCGGTTCCATCGCGACCGATTATCGATCCTTCGAGCCGATTCAATGCCGTCTTTTCAGGGATAGATAACGGCGGGTTGGTCAAGGACTCAACAACTTCCTTGCTCGTTTGTATAAAGTCGATGGTCTTGCCCCGCGTCTCGTCCAAGGCAAGCAATTCCGACTTGAATTGGACCAACCTCGGATCATCGAGGCGGCAACCATCCCACGACGCCACCAAAAACTGATCGGATCCGAACGACTCCAGAAATTGCTCGTACCGAGTCCGCTCCTCGCGTCCCTCTGGGAGCCATGCATGTGCCGAGGCCGAGCCAATTTTGATCCCACTTGCCAGGTAGACTAAGAATGGAAAGGCGCAGAGTAGGGCCACGAGAAACCATTTGGACCAGTGATCCAAGGATTCGACGGTAGATTTTGGGTTTCGCAATGCAACACCCGATCGTAAAGTCCCACACGGCTCTTCGAAATTCCTTGAACTAGTTGAGCCGCCACGCGACTTTAATGTATCCTGGCCGACGGGGGGGTAGTAGTCATGATCGACTCTGAAAAACCTCTGGAAAGAATAGTTTCTGGCTTTCCACGTTAAACTGGTAGGGCAAAACTCGTGAAAACGATGAGGACTTTGCCAACATGTGGCTGAAACCATTAAACTGAGCGGCTTCGATGATGGGTACCTCGCGTGAATCCTTCCCAATCTTTTCATTCGTGTTGAGCTGCATCTATGAATGAACCGTCCGCAACACCTTCCCGCGTAAAATCCTGGAGTTGGAAACGCTTCTTCGTTCGCTCGACTTCGATATGCCTCCTACTCGTTTTGGTAGCGATCGGGATGGGTGTATGGAAGGTTCGTTCGACCTTACCGAAACTTGATGGCAAGGTTCGGGTCGTCGGGATCCAGCATGAAGTTCAGATCCAGAGAGACCATTTAGGGGTACCATCGATCCTAGCTCAATCCCGCGAGGACGCTGCTTATGGATTGGGATTTGCCCACGCCCAAGACAGATTCTTTCAAATGGATTTATTGCGCCGTATACCCTCTGGTCGCATGGGAGAACTATTCGGCCAGATGGGATTGCGTTTGGACCGAAGTTTTCGGAAGCATCGCTTTGAGAAGACCGCGCAGACAGTCATCGATGCCATTCCCGAAAATCACCGTCGCGTGTTGGATGCATATGCTGATGGGGTCAACGCTGGATTGGGTACCCTGTCGAGTGTTCCTATCGAATACATTGCACTCCGCCAGACACCGAGATCATGGCAACCATCGGACTCAATCCTGGTGATGTTAGCAATGATGTGCGATCTACAACCGATGGATGCAGAACCCGAAATTGGGCTAGGCCTTCTCAAGGAAAAAGTCTCCGACGAAGTGTTCCACTTTTTGGTTCGAAGCGGTTCCAAATGGGATGCGGCACTCGACGATTCCATAATCGCCTCACCACCCATCCCCGGTCCCGAAGCGATTGCCAACGCCCGTCCATCTCCCAATCCACGGAATGAAAAATCACAACTTGTCGATTCGATTTCGACAGGGGTTTCTCAAAACCGTCTGCCTACCGAATCCGACTCGGGTCATACGGAATTCGAGGCACTGCGTTTGGAAACCATGTTGGGTCGCATCCAACACGACTTTGAGTTTCGTGTTGGCAGCAACAACTGGGCGGTCGGCAAAACGGTTGGTAAGGATGGGCGGGCGATCTTGGCATCCGACATGCATTTAGGATTGCGAGTACCAGCAACTTGGTATCGCGCGCTGATGAAAACCCCCACGATCGATGGCACAACGAGGCGGTTGATCGGCGTGACGCTTCCCGGGGCACCGGTGATGGTCGAAGGATCGAACGGTTCCGTCGCTTGGGGGTTCACCAATAGTTATGGCGATTACGGCGATGTCATCGAATTGGTACGAGCAGAGGATGATCCAGAGTCGTACATGACGCCCGCGGGTCCTAAGAAAATCGAGAAGGTCACTGAGCGGCTTGCGTATCCCGGAGGTTTCGAGGACATCGTCGTTGAATGGTCGATCTGGGGGCCAGTTGTAGCAGTCCGCGACGGACGTCGATTTGTTCATCATTGGATCGGAGATGATCCCAACGCATTCGATCTGAACATCATTGAACTGGAGTCGTCGACCAGTGTGGAACAAACGATGGGAATCGCCAATCGCGCAGGAATGCCCAACCAAAACGTCATGATAGCGGATTCCGATGGAAACATCGGGTGGACCATATCCGGCCGAATTCCAAAGCGCAAAGCGATGCCACCGATGGTGCCTGTCGACTGGTCCAAGGATGACAGCGACTGGCAAGGGTATCTCGAACCGGAAAAACATCCACGGGTTTACAACCCTACCGATGGCCGACTCTGGACCGCAAACAGCCGTATCCTGGGTCAGGAATTCCTCAATGTCGTAGGGGATGGTCGCTACGATCCAGGTGCTCGCGCACGACAAATTCGGGATCGCTTACGAGCAAAGGACGCATTTGATGAAACAGGTTTGCTCAAGATCCAACTCGATGACGAAGCGATCTTCTTATCGACGTGGCAAAGCCGACTAAGTGAAGCAACCGGAAACGCGCGAGGCGATTTTTCGAAGGAGTTATTAGACGCTGTCGATGCCAAGCCGCTTCGCGCTAGCGTCGACTCGGTAGCCTACCGGATCGTTCGAGAATTCCGCACGGAAGTGGTGGAACGAATCTTTGGGTTCGCCGGCGCCAATCGCAGAGACAACAGCAGCGCCCAAGCCAAACGGGGCTTGGCTCGAAAATTCGGGATCGATCAAAACATTGCTATCTCGTACGAGGATGTTGTCACGGAACTATTGGACCAGAAACCCCAGCATTGGCTACCGAGCGAATACTCATCCTGGGATGAGTTACTCACCGAGTCGGCGAAAGCAACCGAAGCTAAGCTGAATCAGGGCCATCCCATTTCGAAGGCGACATGGGGAGCTAAGAACCGCTCCGCCATTCGGCATCCACTCTCCGCTGCAGTAACGTTCCTCGGAGGGGTTCTCGATATGCCCGATGTCGAGTTGCCGGGTGATAACCATATGCCGCGAGTCCAGAGTCCGTCCGGCGGCGCCTCGCAACGATTGGTGGTTTCGCCTGGGGATGAAGAGAACGGCATCTATCATCAACCTGGCGGCCAGTCCGGGAATCCACTTTCCCCCTATTACCGAGCTGGTTTCTACGACTGGGCTTACGGAAGGGCAACTCCGCTCCTTCCCGGTCCGAAACAGCATGAGTTGATCCTACAACCGCGGTAGGCTGCTCGGTGGATATCCACGAGGACATCTCGCTTTCGATGATTCGCTTCCAATGAATGGTAATGATTTAGTGGGCAATAGTAATCGATCGATCGCATGGCTAGCGCTAGGTGATTCCTACACGATTGGCGAAGGTGTCGCTGCAGAAGAACGCTGGCCGATGCAAATGGCAGCTACTTTACGAGAAAATGGGATCGATATCGCAGACCCACAAATCGTTGCGACGACGGGATGGACAACCGACGAATTGATCTCAGGTATCGCCGACACCAAGCTCAATGAGAGCTACGATTGGGTGTCGCTCCTCATCGGCGTAAATAATCAATATCGCAATCGCGATGTCGAAGCGTTTCGGACCGATTTTCGACAGTTACTCGACGATGCAATGCTGCGCGTGGGTGGCAATCCACGTCGTATCGTTGTGCTCAGCATCCCGGACTGGGGTGTCACTCCATTCGCTGTCGGCAGAGATAGTGCCATGATCGCCGAGCAAATCGACACCTACAATCGAGTAAAAGAGGAGGAGAGTCGCCGCTGCGGTGCGCATTACGTCGACATTACCGACAT
>VGZN01000188.1 GCA_016872635.1 Planctomycetota bacterium
AATCCCAAGCGACGTTGTGGTGCCGGAAACCGGAATAGCTGCAGCGCCAGGTGCCACCGTGTTCGTGTTTGGCAGGTTGACTTGGAACGTCGTAGGTTGCGGATTGATGACCACCGCGATGTCGACATTTTTCCCACCCATCATCGCTCTCAGCGAGTAGGTGCCTACCCGCGAGAAAGTGACTTGACTCATCAATCCACTGGTTCCCGAACGGATCGACGCTCCTCGAGGGCCATTAAGCATGGACCATGTAATGTTCGAGCTTGAAGATAACACGGAACCAAATTGGTCGAGTGTATTCATTCGAAACGACAACGAAGTCAGCGAGGTGGTAATGGGAGTTCCTAACGGAACAGCCCGGCCGTCGGATGTTTGTAATTGGACTGCCGTTGCAACCGACCGAACAGTGAAACGCAGGGAGGTCGAGGTGCTCATGTTTCCTTTGTCAGTCACCATCACTCGAACTTCGTAATTCCCTGCTCGAGTGAAAGACAATGTGTTGTTCTTCGCCATGTTTGTGTTGTTGATGGCGAAATTGATGGTGCTATTGGTCGGTGCTCGGAGAACGGACCAGTAATAAGTCAAATTCCTTTCACCATAGTCGTCCGCCCCAAGGATTGTCGCACTGACATTTTTATTCATTACAACGGCCCCAGTACTCAGCGAAAGTGGGGCTACGATGGTTGGGGCTTGGTTGGTCGTCGCGGATACTTTCGACGAAACTAGATTTGTGGCTTTTGAGACAGCTCCGGAAATGACGGGAGAACTCCCAACCAGTTGCGTGGAGCCAAGGGTCGCGTTGGGGGAAATGAAATGCTGCAAGTTCAGCTGGATCGAGTCGACTGCGTTCATCAGCCGCTGTTCCAATAGCTCAACGCCTAGCTGCGTGGTCTTTATTGCTTCTTTGCGTGTGCGATCACGACGATCGCGTTTGTGCAAAATCATTGTCCAGCCTCAAGTTGTGCATCATGGGTTGGCACGACTCCGGGCGACTCTAGGCGAATCAGCGGGAAACGATGCCTTAAAAAGCCTAGGTTGGGAATTTGCGCAAAATGAAAAATGCAAGACTCAAAACCTAAGTCTGTATATTGGGACGTGTCGCTATAATCGTTACACTCCACATTCTTGACGTGATCGCACCTCGACGAGTGATCTAATGGGGAATGAGCATAAAGTGACGCAACAGAATGACGAATCCAACACGGCTGATCCTTTGGGGCAATGCCAAAAGGTGATCATCTACACCGATGGTGCGGCCGAACCCAACCCAGGGCCGGGTGGATATGGTGTTGTTCTGATCGCGGGTCAGCATCGCAAAGAGTTGTCCGCAGGGTTCCTAAAAACGACAAACAACCGGATGGAATTGCTCGGTGTTATCGCTGCACTCGAAGCATTGACCCGGCCATGCCGCGTCGTTCTCTTCAGTGATTCGAAGTACGTTGTTGATTCGGTGACTCGAGGTTCCGTGTTGCGATGGAAAAAAAAGAATTGGTTTCGGGCTCCTGGCGAGCGAGCGAAAAACGTCGATCTTTGGAAACGATTTCTTGATGTGTCAAAGAATCATGAGGTGGAGTTTCGGTGGGTAAAGGGGCATGCCGGTATTGCGGAAAATGAGCGCTGCGATGAGTTGGCGGTCGCAGCCGCTCAAGGCTACGAGCTTGCACCCGATGCCGGGTACATTGAAGAATTGAAACTCTCGGCGGAAGCAAAAGGAATCCTTACCTCGATGGATTCCTCGACAAGTATTCCTCTTGGATCCGAGACCGCTTCTTCCCTGGGAGAGCGTGTTCAAGGCGATCCGAATACCAAGCACGAGGCCGAGGGGGAGCCTTGCCGTAAGTGTGGCACTGCGCTAGTCAAAAAAGCGACTAAGCAACAGACGAGAAAACCGGGGCAGAGTTATTACTATGAGTGGTACTTGCGTTGTCCCGGCTGCAATACCATGTACATGGTTGATGCTGCCAAGCGAATGATTCAGTAAGGCATCGAGCGAGCAACGACGATTTTTTTAGTTGGGGTCCCAGCGAAGGATTGGAACGTCGAGTTGATTCAAATACCGCTGGCGGAATTTCTCAAAGCGGTAGTTTGCTTCCTGTTGGGCCTGCATGGTAGAAGCACCAGCTTGGAGGGCTCGGTTCAAATTCTCGTCAGACGCTAGCCCCAATCCACCGAGCAAATTCTTGAGAGACTGTATCTGAGGGTCTTCGTTCAATCGTTGGATCGAATCAGCGCGACCCTTCGATGTGTTATCGTCGACTTCGGTATTCCAAATTGCTGTCCACGTTCCGTCAGGCATCTTAACCACAAAAGCCGACCGAACGTTGACATTGCCTGAAGGAAGGTCGGTCGCGACCTCGGTAGTGCGGAAGTAATGCTCTTCGGGATTAAGCAGTTGTGAGCGCGGCGAATCATACCAACGTGTGTCAGTTCCCGCGGCCAATGGATTTTGAGATCTCTCATCTCGTTTGTTTTTTTGCGATAATTTCTCACCTAGCAGTTCACTGAGGAGTGAGCTTGTTTGTTGGGAAAGCGTTTTCTGAAGGAGCGATGCGACATCCGCTTCCTTGCCAGGATCGATACGGATCGATATCCCTTGGGTACCTTGAAAGTCGATCGCGTGAACCCTCGAATATTCCACCAACGCAAGCCGAGCCGTCCACTCGGAATCGCTTTGAGGGATGGCTTGAAAGCGGCGTCCCAGATCTGGGGTATCGGCGATCAATTCAATTCCGATTCCTTGTTTCCGCAAATCCTCCCGAAGACTCGTGGCAGTCGCATCTTCGGAAGCGTTTAGGCGCTTACTCCACGCCCATACGGCCATGTTAAAAAAATCGATCCTGCGAGGAGCCTCGGGCAATAGAAGACGTTTCACCTCTCGTTTTGGCAAAATTAGCAAAACCAGTTCGCTTTCGGCATGTGTTTCCGAAGCAAGCCAGTTTTGGGCCCGCTCGAGATCCTGCACTAGGAAGGAAGCCAGTTTCTCGTTCGTGTTCGCTGCTACCAGCGGCGTTAAGCGATCGCGGAGTTGCTCGTAGGCTTTGCGTTCTTCGTTAGCGATTGCCGCAGCTCGCTTGGGATACTGCGGATCCTGAGTTTGCATCCATTCCCTGCGACAAGCAAAAAAAACGTCAGATACGTTGTCTCCGAGCATTAGTCCGATCAGTCGTGTACCGTCGACCAATTCGAGCGAATGGAAAACGGTTTCCCCTTTTCGGGATTGTTCGGACTTGGGTTGTGGATCGCTTTTCGCCGATGGAGGGCGTTTCTTAGGTAGTTCGGATTTGGAGTCGGGCGGCGATTTTTGGAAGCCAAGTAGTTCCGTTCCGGACGATAATAAGACGCAACAGATCGCGAACGAAAAGCACCAAAGGGATTGCCCAATCCAACGTTGGAAATTGGAATTGGGGAATCCGGAAAACCAAATGTCCAACCGCAAGTCGGCTCGGATGCGAACCGGAACGGCGGAGTGCATTGCATCGATGTTCGCACCGTGAGTCTGGAGTGGAGCAATCGACTGCGACTGGGGGATCGCGAAGCTGGCCTGCGAGTTGGTGCCGTGGAGCGGATCAAAGGTGTGTTTAACGGATGCTTTATTGGGCGAGATGATGCCACAGTCTGCTGCTAGCGCGGATGCCACGGTAGAAGTCCTCCAAACAAAATTTTTCGTTGGGGCTGTGGGCTCCATCGTCATCGAGGCCCCAACCAATCAGCAGGACATCGCACTTGAGTGCATCGACCATCTGTGCCACGATCGGGATGGATCCACCCTCGCGGATGAGGACTGGCTTTACGCCAAATCCTTCTTCGACCGCATGAACGGCCCCTTTCATAAAGCGCGAGTTTGGGTTCACGACCACACCGCGGCCACCGTGCAAATCGATCACTTCGACGCGGACCCCAGGGGGAGTGTGGGAGGCGATGAACTCGCGAAGCTGATCCCCTACGGTTTTAGGGTCTTGGTTGGGAACGAGCCGGAAACTGATTTTTGCCCCATTCCACGAGGGAATGACTGTTTTGCTACCTTCCCCTTGGTACCCTCCGAGGAGTCCATGCACGTCGAAAGTTGGGCGAGCCCATCGTCGCTCTAGCGTGCTAAAGCCTTCTTCGCCGGTCAGTTCGTCAACGCCAAGCGCCTCTGCAAATTTGGCGTCGGAGAAACCGAGGGAACGCCACATCTCACGCTCGGAATCCTCCAATGAGACCACGCAATCGTAGAAGCCTGGGAGTTGGATCCGACCATCAGGCGTCTTGATATCGGTTAGGATTCGAGCCAATGCTAGCCCTGGGTTAGTTACAGCACCACCGAAGGAGCCGGAGTGGAGATCTGCTTTTGGACCGTGCACCCGCAATTCAAAGTAAGCGATGCCTCGCAAACCATAGGTGATTGCGGGTTGTCCTTTCGCATACTGAGAGGAGTCGCTGATGACGATCACATCGCACTCGAGTTTTTTAGCAATTTCGGGGAGTTTGGCTTCGAGGACTTCGCTCCCCATCTCCTCTTGGCCTTCGATCAAAAACTTCACCTGCAATGGTAGCGGCATCCCCGCCTCATGCCATGCGAGTACGCTCAAGACGTGAGTCAGCATTTGCCCTTTATCGTCGGTAGAACCACGAGCGACGATGTTTCCATCGCGAATAACAGGTTCGAAGGGTGGGGTCTTCCAGAGATGAAGTGGGTCGGCCGGTTGAACGTCGTAGTGGCCGTAAACGAGCACCACTGGTTTCCCGGGAACTGGAGGGGTTTCTGCGTAGACCAAGGCGGGACCATCGCCGGGAATTAGTTCCGTTTTAAGGCCCGCCGATCTCAACCGATTGGCGACCCATTGCGCTGCCGCTTCCATCTCCCCCTTTTTGGTGCTGTCCGCGGAAATGCTGGGGATCCGGAGAAGCTCGAACAATTGATCCAGATGACTTTGACGGTTGTTCTCAAGATACCGGTCGATGGGGGTAAATTCGCTCATGGCGGATTGTGCAATTTGTAAGAATTATTCTTGCCAAAACAGGTCACTACAGTTCTACAATATACCGCGTTTGTTCCGGTTGTGCGGGCCTGGAGGATTGGATTCGCAGTCAGGGCGAACATAGGTACGGTTTTTGTTGAGGGAGTTACAGATGGCGGCATCCAATTCTGCAGTTGCAGAACCAGAAAATCAGGCACAAGAGCAAAAAGCCAAGCCCAAACAGCAGCCTCGGTACCACGTGATTCTGTGGGACGATCCCGAGCATACCTACGGCTATGTGATCGATATGATGCGAGAGTTGTTCCATATGACCGAAACAGCTGGGCGAAAATTAGCCGAAGAGGTCGACAAGACTGGCCGTGCAATCTGCTTGACGACGACGCTCGAGCATGCGGAACTCAAACGGGACCAGATCAAAGCCTACGGCGCAGATCCTGGTAGCATGAGATCGAAAGGGAGTATGGCAGCTTCGATCGAGGCAGCTCGTTAGGTCCGGATAACTTTTGGGAGTAGATTGATTTGGATATCATGAGCACCAGGTGTCTACCGGGTGCTCATCCGAATCGGCGTTCTACATCTGCTGGATATTTTTTCGCGTTCTTTCTCATCTTTGACTGAAGCGCTGCCGCAAGATCGATATCGAGCACACTTGCGAGGCGGAGCAGATACGCTAACACGTCCGAGATTTCTTCGGCGACTTCGGACTGGTTCTGCTGGTTCCCACAGCTCTGTTTCTCACAGCTCTGCTTCTGGTCGCTCGTATTCCTGTCATCCGGATTCGAGCTACTCGGTATTGCTTCGGTTGCAAGTCGCTCTCGATTTGGCCCTTCGCTCCATTGGAAGTGTTCCAGGAGTTCTGCTGACTCGATCGCAATAGAGACGGCTAAGTTCTTAGGGGTATGGTATCGTTCCCAAGATCGATCATTCGCAAAGGCGTCCACCCATGCTTGCATCTGCGCAACGGTTGTTGAATCCGCGGTTGCGTTTGTAGTTCTATCGCTTGTAAGCACAGGTCTATCGCTCCGCCGTCAAAGGTACTCAGGGGGCAACATTGGCCTAAAGGGTTGGTCCGATCGACCATGGGGTGAACTCATCTTCACCGTAGCCGAGCGATTCGCTCCTGGTCTTTTTGCCACTCGCCGTTTCCAGGATTGCATCGAGCATCCTCGCACCTGCTTGTTCGATCGATTCGTTTTCGAGAATGGTTCCCATGTTAAGGTCCATGTCGTCATTCATACGATCGAACAGTGATGAGTTCGTGGCGACCTTGATACTAGGGACAGGTTTGCAACCGAAACAACTCCCTCGTCCAGTCGTAAATACGACAACATTCGCACCCCCGGCAACCATCCCGGTGACGCAAACAGGATCGAATCCTGGGGCATCCATGATGACGAGCCCTCGCTGAGAAACTTGTTCGCCGTACTCGATGACTGCTTGCAATGCTGTTGAACCCCCCTTGCTCGCAGCGCCGAGTGACTTTTCAACGATGGTTGTCAAGCCACCCGCCTTGTTGCCAAGAGATGGATTGTTGTCGATATCTTCTCCATAGTGCGCTGTGTATTCTTTCCACCACTGCAATTTGTCGAGCAATTGTCGGGCTACTTTTTCTGATTGGGCTCGTTTAGTAAAGAGTTGCTCCGCTCCATAAAGCTCTGTGGTTTCTGAGAGGATCGAGGTCCCTCCATGGGCTACAAGCAAGTCCGACACAACACCGAGTGCGGGGTTTGCTGTAATGCCTGAGTAGCCATCCGATCCGCCGCACTTGGTTGCCAGAACGATTTCACTTGCAGGAACAGTTGTCCGTTGCATCGCGTTGACTTGGGGAAGAAGTTCCTTCACCAACTCGACGGCTTTGCGAATGGTAGCCTTGGTTCCCCCTGAGTCCTGGATGGAGAGCACGGGAACGTCCTGGGTCGGTGGTGTCGTAGCACTTTGGTGCCATTTGACACCTTGGAGTGAAACCAGCTTTTGGCTCTTTTGAAGGTGGCCAAGTGTGTTCTGTTCACAGCCCAAGCCGATCAAGACATAGGCGGCGATGTTAGGGTGTTTCGCGATACCTCCGAGGACGCGACTGAGTGTGCGATGCTTGATCCCATCGAGCGCCATTCCGCATCCACTGTCGTGCTTGAACGCGACGACACCATCGACGTTGGGGTAGGCTTTTAGGATTTTGTCATTGAAATGAGAAGCGACAGACCTCGACACACCTGCAGAGCAATTGACGGTGGAAATGACCGCGATGTAATTCCTGGTTCCAACTCGTCCGCTGGGTCTTACAAAGCCCTGAAACGTTTTGCCCGAAAGTGGCTGTGGAGGGTTTGGCGTTTGGCCAGCGAGTCCTGTGTAATCGAGCGAGTGTTCGCACCGCAAGTTGTGATCGTGAATATGTTCACCCACCACGATGTCTTGGGTTGCAATGCCGATCGACCACCCATACTTGAGGATCTCATCGCCTTTGGTTCTTCGGACGATACCTATTTTGTGTCCAGCAGGGATGTCTCTTTTGAGTTCGACTGGGCCGGTGGTGGAATCGCAGTCGATGGTTTCTCCTCGTGTGAATCGGCGGAGTGCAACGATGCAGTGATCCGATGGATGAAGGCGAATCCAAGCTTTGCTTGACGAGTCAGAGGTCACGAAAAAAATCCTTTGGCAGTGCGGATGTCGGTGGTGGGCACAAAAAAGTAGAAAAACGGTTTGTGTTGTTTGGAAATCCGAGGAGCAATGGTTCGGGTGACTGCGGACGCGTTTCAGATCGATGGACCCGTTTCATGATTCTTTGTGTCTGCGGCTGACGGTTTGGCATTTGGTGGATCTAGGGTGGTATGATCCTCAGCATCGATAGCCAAAAGGGCATGGATCATCGCATGATCCTCCGAAGGGTCGATCGAACGCAGCACGCATTCGACGTGGTCGGAGAGAACGTTACACCAAATCGGTGTAGGAAGCGCCGCGAGCAGGTCTGCGAATTGCGAAGCTGTTCGATTCCTCGGTTTGAGCTTGAGTATGGCGCTATCGAGTTTCACCGATTGCCAATTTCCTGAACCGATTCGGTAAGGGGCTTTTGCGATATCGATCGTTTCGATGGAAGGAGCGACGTCGAGTTGGATCGCGATACGGCGAGCTCGATTCTCCAGGTTTTCAATCGACGTGCAGAGGGTGTTTCCGATGGGGGATTGTTTCCAACCATCGAGAGATTCGATTCTCCTCAAGGTTTCGCAGAGAAGAGCCAAGGTGACTCGATCCGCTTGCATTCCGATTTGTTCCGAGAGAGCGCGGACCTTAGCGACCGCATCAGCAGTCCCAAGGACAATACCGCATTCCGGCCCGCCAAGGAGGAATTGTCCTGGCAGGATCATCAGGTCTGGTCCGTCTTGCCAGCGGCGCGTTATCGCATGTGCTGGGACACCATACGGTTGAAGATCATGGATGGATGCGTCGACGGCGATTTCAATGACAGAGGATTGTTTTTCCCGTGCGACTCGAATCCCCTCTTCTTTGCAATCTTCATGGGGCGTTGGTGAGGATACGATGAGCAGGCTTCGAGAGGTGCCGATCGCACGACGATAGTCGTTGATTTGGCAATCCGTGCTGCTGCCGATTTCGTTTACTGGGATACCAGCAGCATCGATGATCGAGCGGACGTGAACACCCCCGTGTGAAACGCTTGATGGGATCCGAATACAGTGGATGCGAGGCAAGACTACTTCGTCGACGGAACCGTTTTGATGGTACGCTTTGGCGGCTAAGAAGATGGCGGATGCGATGTTTGGAGTTACCAATGCGTCGGCGGCACCAGTTGTCGCGAGCAGCAGTTTTTTTAGTTGAGGTTCGACGGCGGAGTCTTGAGTAAAGCTCCCGTAGACCAGCGACGGCAGTGCGGAGACCTCTTTCAGCAATTGCGGCGAGGTCCAGCGAGCATTGAACCACTCGCCTGTCGCATTGATACCCGGGATCAAGCTTGCTCGGTCCATCTGGGACCATGGTTCGACCGAAGATTCGACCCACCGGCCCGCCTGTCGCAAGATTTCTTGGACATTGGCCATCGGGTTCAATTCATTAAGTCCAAGCTTCTGGGCTGCTTCTTTGATCGCATTGGTCAGCGCAGGCTGATTCACCAATTGCGTGAACTGCTTGAGCGCTTCGCTCGGTG
>VGZN01000189.1 GCA_016872635.1 Planctomycetota bacterium
GTCGTAGCATTGGACCACGTTAGCAGAACTCCTCTTGCTTGTGATGTAGACAGCCTCCCCTTCGACCTTGAATGTAAGGCGGAAGGGTTCCAGAATCTGCCTGAGGATGTCACGTACCCGGGTGTGTTTACGAGTCGCGGAAATGGGTTCTTCGGGTGTAACAGATTCTTCTTCGAGGCCATTGGCATCGATGACAATCGCGATATCGAGGGTGTCGCTAAGCGTTTGCGCTACGCTATGGAGAGGAGTGTTGTTGAGGTCGATGTCGATCCGTTCATTGAGGGCATTGTGGACTGCTAAATCCCGTTCACGAGATTCGGCATCAATTGAATCATCGAGCCACCTCGGCGCAGGCGAGTCAGGCTTCACCCAATCATTAGGCACCACCTCTCGGCCGCCCTGGGGGGGAAAACCAGACAAGCCGCCGCCCCCCCCCAAGGGTTGTGCCAACACGAACGCTTCGCACTGCTCCATGTCGAAGTTGCCCGTTCTCAGGCGAGTTGATGTCGAATCGGGCAGAGACTGATTGCCAGCATTGAAGGACTTCTGGGTGAGTTCGTTGGTAGATGGCATCGCCACAAATCGATGACCGGCTAAGAGCAGAACAACACCCACAGCACTTAGCAGAAGCCTGGATAAGCTACACATGGCAACGTTCCTTGGTGAAACATGGAGGGAAGAGGTTCGCCGAATATTCGACGAGATGGATCGCATCGTAATCCAGTGTACAAGAGGTAAGGAACCAATTACAACGGAATGATGGTGAAGAAACCCTGGTATTCCACATAGTCATCGCGAAGCAAACAAGTTACGGAGCGGAGCGAACTCATCGGAGCCCTAAGCGTGAGCGCCGGGTGGAGGGCCCGCTCGATGCGATCGTGACATACGTTTTGATCATGACTAGCGACCGGGGATGCGGGTTCCAGCGCCCTGTCGCCACTTACTAACACGCGTGGCTAGGATTTTTCGTCGCAGTGCGACGTTTGTCCGCACCCTAAGCGTGAGCGCCGGGTAGAGGGCCCGCTTGATGCGATCGTGACATGGTATTGATCATGACTAGCAACCGGGGATGCGGGTTCCAGCGCCCTGTCGCCACTTACTAACACGCGTGGCTCGGATTGGATTGCGTGAAGCGAATCAATTCCCACTGTTTCGCCGCTACTCAATTGCAACGCATCTGGAAAAAATCGTCCTACACACGCCCGTGAGCTTGTCGTCAATGTTAAGATGAAAATTGCAGATCATTGCGAAACAGTTCGTCGCCAAAGCAGGGTTTCTGCGTTGGCCATTGATTGACTAGACTCTCTCCGAATCGAAACTCCAACCACGGTTGGGTGAAAGACTCCGGTCTGATCCCTTCCGTTATTCCTTCCGACAATCGTTAGGTTCCCACCTTGACCACCTCCATCGCTTCCATTTCGCCTTGCCAATGCCTCGTCCATTTGAGCATGTTGTTGTGCCTAACCATAGCCGGTTGGTGCGGCGACGCTGTATCTCTCATCGCCAAAGAGCCGACCGCCTCGAGCGGAATCGTTCACCGATTTGATCGTCAAGCATTGACGCCGATCTATTACAGCGAAGGAACAGCGGTTGGCGATCTCAACGGAGACAAACATCCCGACGTGGTTTACGGGCCACACTGGTACGCCGGACCGGATTTCAAGCAATCTCACGAGTTGTATTCTGCCAAGCCGCAGCCCATGTCGGGCTATGCAGACCATTTTTTTGCTTGGGTGCACGATGTTAACGGAGATGGATGGAACGACGTGCTGACCGTTGGGTTTCCAGGAACAGCCGCGTTCGTCTACGAGAATCCTGGCAAGGACGTCAACACCCATGGGCATTGGAAGAAGCACCAAGTCTTTGACTGGGTGTCGAACGAATCGCCAGAGTTCACCGACATTACCGGTGACGGAAAGCCAGAATTGATCTGCACGCGGGCAGGAATGTTCGGGTATGCAACCCCCGCCGAGAAGAGTTTCGACGCTTGGACATTTCATCGCATCTCCGACGCTGTTGCCCCTGACAAGTTCGGGCATGCGCTCGGAGTCGGCGACATCGACGGTGACAAACGACTCGATGTTTTGACCAAGGACGGGTGGTTCCAAAATCCCGGTGGCGTACGCGACGGTTTATGGGATTTCCATGCTGTCGAGTTTGCAGGTCCCGGGGGTGCGGAAATGTATGCGTACGATGTGAACGGCGACGGACGCAACGACGTGATCACGAGCCTCGATGCTCATGCCTATGGACTGGTCTGGTGGGAGCAAACCAAATCCGATTCGGGCGAGATTGCATTCAAACGTCATTCGATCATGGGGGCCAAACCGTCAGAGAGTCCGTACGGAGTCCACTTCTCGGAGCTTCATTCCGTGCGATTGGCAGATATCAACGGAGACGGATTAAAGGACATCGTTACGGGCAAAACGTATTGGGCCCACCATCGTCAAGGACCTGACTGGGATGCTGGCCCAGTTGTCTTTTGGTTTGAATTGAAGCGAACTGGCCAGGACGTGGAATGGATTCCCCGAATGGTGGACGACGCTGCGGGGATTGGCCGTCAAATTGTCGTCGCCGACGTCAACAACGACACGCTCCCCGATATCGTCACCGGAGGCATGCTCGGTTGCCATGTATTGCATCACAAGACCGAAAAACTCGAAGGTATCGCTTATGCGGCCGCGCAACCCAAGGAGCGAAACGAACTCAAAGAAGATCTAACGGGGACCGAGGCCGCAGCACACATGACCGTCCCCGAGGGTTTCCATGTCCAGCTCGCAGCGGCGGAACCTGACGTCCATCAACCCGTGGCCATGGCATTCGACCACAAAGGTCGGCTTTGGGTCGCAGAAGCATACACCTATCCCACGCGTGCCAAAGAAGGAGAAGGCCTCGACAAGATCATCATCCTCGAAGACACCGACCACGATGGCCGCTTCGATTCCCGCAAAAATTTCGCCGAAGGGTTGAACCTTGTTAGCGGCTTGGAAGTTGGGTTCGGTGGTGTTTGGGTCGGAGCGGCACCGTATTTCCTATTTATTCCTGATGCGAATGGCGATGATGTTCCCGATTCGAAACCACAGATCTTGCTCGATGGGTTCGGGTACCAAGACACCCATGAAACGTTAAATACATTTAATTGGGGACCCGATGGTTGGCTTTATGGCTGCCATGGCGTGTTTACCCACAGCAAAATTGGGAAACCGGGCACGCCGGATTCGGAAAGAATCCCCATGAACGCCGCTGTTTGGCGTTACCATCCGACGAAACACCAATTTGAAGTCTTCGCGTGGGGAACGAGCAACCCTTGGGGAGTGGATTTCAATGATTATGGCCAAGCGTTCGTGACCGCTTGCGTGATACCTCACTTGTATCACATCATCCAAGGTGCCCATTACCAGCGTCAAGCTGGCGAGCATTTCAACAAGCATGCGTACAACGACATCAAGACCATCGCAGACCATCTGCACTATGCAGGGAATATCGGCGATCACGCTTGGTGGGGACATGAGCCAGGCATTCAGACCGACACTTCGGATGCAGGTGGAGGCCACGCGCACTGCGGAGCTATGGTGTATCTCGGAGATAATTGGCCATCACGCTATCGAAACAACATCTTCTTCAACAACATCCACGGCAACCGTGTCAACATGGACCGTCTTTCTCGCGAGGGAAGCGGGTACATCGGTAAGCACGGAGATGATTTGTTGATGTCAAACGATCGATGGTTCCGTGGGATCAACTTGCGAGGTGGACCGGATGGCTCGGTTTATCTGATCGACTGGTACGACCGGAATGCTTGCCATCGCGTGAATCCAGAGATTTGGGATCGAACCAATGGTCGAGTTTATAACATCGCTTATGGAGTACCTGATCGCCGTGAAGTTAACTTGGATAAGCAATCCGATAGCGAGCTTGCCAAACTAGCTTGGCATGAAAACGATTGGTACGTTCGGGTATCTCGTAGGCTCCTCCAGGAACGCGCTGCTGCTGGAAAGCTCGATCGCTCGGCGGTGACGCGAGAGATGGAATCCCTTTTGGCGAGCGAACACGACACTCGTGTGCTGCGTGGCTTGTGGCTTGGCCATGCCACAAAGCTGCTCGATGAGAAGCAGTTGACAGCGATGCTGTCGCATCGATCACCCTATGTCGCGGCTTGGTCGGTGCAATTGCTCTGCGAAGATCAGAAAGTGAACGATTCCACAACGAAGGCGTTGGTGGACACCGCCAAGGAGCAACGTACTGACTCCGTGGTGCGGCTCTATCTGGCGTCAGCATTACCGCGACTACCCATGAACGCTCGCTGGGAAATCGCCGAGTCGCTCGCCACTCGCACAACAGACGCAAACGATCGGAATATACCTTTGGTGACGTGGTACGGCGTTGAGCCACTCGTGGTTGCTGATCCGGCAAGAGCGATTCGATTAGCCAAAGCAAGTCAGATCCCATTGCTCAGCCAATACATACTGCGACGCGCAGCGTCTGACCCGGCGGCCATGGACGTTGTCATCGGTGAGGTGGTTGCATGGCCCGCGGAACAGCAAAAACTTGCGTTGGAACAAATCCAACAGTCCCTGGAAGGAAGAGTCAACGTCGCGCAACCAACGAGTTGGAAAACTGCATACGATAAACTTTCGAATAGCGACCAAAGTGACATCCGCGAGCTAGCGTTGCGTCTTGCGGTCGCATTTGGCGATCAAAGGGCCTTTCCTCAATTGCGAGCGATTTTGGGGGATGGGACCAAGCCCTTTACTGACCGCCAGCGAGCACTCGAGATTCTCGTCAAAGGTCGGGACCGAGAAATTGCCCCCGCATTGTTCGCAGCCATTGAGACCCCGGAATTGCAGTCACCTGCCATTCGTGCGTTGGCGTCCGTAGGAGATGCACAAACGCCTCCGAAGCTATTGGCGGTATATTCAAAACTACAGCCTGCCGGCCGTGAAGATACTATTGCAACGTTGGTTTCCCGTGCACCATTCGCCCAACAATTGCTTGACGCAATCGACTCTGGCCGAGTGTCACGTACCGACATCCATGCATACCATGTACGACAGATGGTAAGCCTTAACGATGCCCCCCTCATCGAACGTATCAGCAAATCATGGGGCAAGGTTGGAACATCCTCCGAGGAGCAAAAAGCTTCGATCGATAAATACAAAGGCCAATTGACCAAAGCGGTCCTCGCCAAAGCCGACATGAGTCATGGACGTGTGCTGTTCAACAAGCACTGCATGGCCTGCCATCAATTATTTGGTGCTGGAGAGAAAGTTGGACCAGATTTGACCGGATCGAACCGGGCGGATCTGAATTATATCCTCGAGAACTTGGTCGCTCCCAACGCAGTGGTTGGAAAGGACTACCAAATGACGCTCCTCCAAACGAATGACGGACGTGTTATCTCCGGCTTGATCGTGAAGGAAACCGATAGCGCACTTACCTTGAAAACGATCAACGACATTGTCGTTGTTCCTAAGGATGAGATTGAACAAAGAAAGCTGTCCGATTTATCCTTGATGCCCAACGGCTTACTCGACCAGATGACGCCTGAGGAGGTGCGAGATCTGGTGGGTTACCTCGCCAGCCCTACTCAGGTTGCTATACGCGGTCCACGCCCCGTATTCGACGATAAAACTGGGATCGCCGTCGGAGCGATCGAGGGAGAGTCATTGCCAGTTCTCGAAAAGAGTCGGGGCAGTGCCGGACCTCAGGATATGCGTGCCTTTCCCAAGGATAAGTGGAGCTCGAACAACCACGTTTGGTGGACAGGTGGGCAGCCCAAGGACAAATTGGTACTTGAGTTCGAAGTCGCCAAGGCTGGAAGCTACCAGGTCAAGGGTGTGATGACCAAGGCCCGAGATTACGCAGTCGTCCAACTTCACGTCGACGATAAGCCCCTTGGAACCGCTGTCGACTTGTTTAATGCTCCAGATGTGATTACGACGGGATTGATTTCACTCGGGGAGCAAGAGCTGTCAGCGGGAAAACATCGACTGACCATTGAAATCCTCGGTAAGAATCCAGAAGCAGTACCAGGCTTCATGTTCGGACTCGATTTCCTGCAATTGGAACCGGACTCCAATTAGCGATTTTTCAAGGAAATCGAAGGAATAGTCTGCTTCTTAGATGTGTTGATTTTTCAACCGAATGCGCGCTAACAAAGCGACTTTAAATCAGAAAGCCGCGCGGGAACTTGAGCCAAAGTGACCCAGAGCGGTTTTTTTCATTCTGTTGCATTCGTTACAAGTGATACAGACTCCGATCGTTGCTCACGAGTTGAACAATCGAGAGGCTGCAGATTTCGCCTGACCCGATTCTGTGGCATAGACTTCTGCGTTCCAGACTCCGTGAAACGTTGGGAAGTTGCTCATGACTCGATTGAATACGTTGCCAATGTCTCACCTGCAGCCATCCGCAATATCGACGGCGCGATCTGCGACTCTCACCGCTGACACCCCAGCGGTAGAACTAGGGCTCATCGACCAGTTATCAGAGTTGGTTATCGACCTTGAGGAGACGCAGGATTCCTCCTTCCGAACTGGAAACACTGCTCTACCTACAACCGATCCCCTAGAGTTATCCATCGTCATACCATGTTTGAACGAATCGGACACCGTCGCTTTATGCGTCACCAAGGCGGTCCGTGCGTTGCGGGAACTGAAGATCGATGGCGAAGTCATCGTAGCAGATAACGGGAGTACCGATGGCTCCCAAACCCTCGCGAGGCAAGCGGGTGCAAAAGTCATCCAAGTATCGGAAAAAGGTTACGGGGCGGCTTTGATGGGGGGGATTTCACGAGCGCGCGGACGATTCGTCATCATGGGTGATGCCGATGACAGCTATGACTTCACGAAGATTGAACCCTTTTACCAAAAGTTACTCGACGGAGCCGATCTCGTCCAAGGATGCCGATTGCCAAGTGGCGGTGGCCAAGTGATGGCAGGAGCAATGCCACCGTTGCACCGATGGCTTGGAAACCCAGCGCTTTCGTTTTTGGTTAGGACGATGTTCAAGACCCCAATCCACGACGTTTATTGCGGAATGCGAGGGTTCCGTAAAACATGGCAGCAGTCGCTTGATCAGCGCTGCACAGGGATGGAGTTTGCCACGGAAATGATCATTAAAACCACGTTGTTCAGGGGTGTCATTCGTGAAGTACCGATCACTCTGCATCCCGACGGTCGAGTCCACTCGCGCTCCCATTTGAGAACATTCCGCGATGGATGGCGTACGCTACGATTCTTTATGCTGTTGAGCCCTCGATGGACCTTTCTTATTCCAGGAGCGATCTTGGCATTGCTCGGCTTAGCTTTGTGTACCATGGCCATCCCACAATGGAATGTTGGGACTGCTGCGTTGGATGTCCATACTCTGCTGGTGGGAACCTTAAGCATCCTCGTAGCTTCCCAAATGGGTTGGTGCGCGGTGCTCGCAAAGACGTTTGCCATCACCGAAGGTATCTTGCCCCACGATCGGTTGCTCGACCGTTTTGGTCGGATCATGAATCTCGAACGGTTGCTGGCCCTGTCACTCACCATGGTAGGTATTGGAGTCGCATTGATTGGTGCTGTCGCCATGGGTTGGGCTGCAGGTGGATTTGGGGCGCTAGAGTATGCCCGCACGATGCGATGGGTTATTCCTGGAGCGGGCCTCATTGCGCTCGGCACCCAATTCGCTGCCAGTAGCTTTTTAATGAGCGTGCTTCGCATGGCACGGCTATAAGAGACGTGAGGAGAATGGCCGCCAGCGGTACGTAGCAGAGCGTCGTTGAATACGAGCGATATAGCAGGTAATTCGCATGTCTAAAATTCGCGACACCTATTGTTGGTATTGGCTACTTCCAGGAGTCGCTGCGTTTGCAGTTGCTGCCAGTATTTCGTGGTGGATCCCACCAGTGCCGAGTGTTCATGATGACTTTGGGCATCTGCTCATCGCAGAAACATTGCTGCATGGTCGGCTAAGTAATCCGACTCCACCGTCCGCGGAATCACTTCAAACCTTTCACGAAGTTGTATACCCTCGCTACACGGCCAAGTTCCCGATTGGCACAGGCGCGATGCTCGCCATCGGCAAACTATTTCTTGGGACGTACTGCGCGGGGATGTGGCTTTCAGCGGCTTTCGCTTGCTCGGCGATCACCTGGATGCTGATGGCCCATTTTCATCGCAATTACGCTTTGCTCTTCGGGATTCTCGCAGCAACGCATCCCTACTGGCAAACCGGTTGGTCCCAGGACTTCACCAACGGTTGGTTGGCAGTTGGTTCGATGTCGCTGATTGTTGGGGGACTGCTCAGAATTCGAGGCAGGTTAGTACGAGAGCATCGCGTAGACGCCACTGCATGGCAACAAGCAACAATGGTTGCCATGGGTATCGTCATCGGTATTTTCTCGCGTCCTTACGAAACAGTTGTTGTGACCTCGATACTGGCGCTACCACTCCTTTGGAAGATCCTTCATTATGGATGGTACAAAGTTCCCCATTGGTGGCTTAGCGCGGCACCTGGATTCTGCATACTCCTTCTAGGCTTCGGGTTCCAAGGATTAATCAACCGTAGCGTAACCGGAAACTGGCTTCAATTACCGTACCGATTGCATGAGGAGCAATACGGTGTTGCTCCGGTATTTGTCTGGCAATCCCCCAACACTCCAAGCCTGGGACACCGGTTTCTGGAACAAAAGAAATTTCATCATGGCTGGTCGATGGATGCCTACCGTTCCGGAAAAGATTTAAACGGTTATGCAACCTTACTCTCAAACAGATCGAATGATCTCTATCAGCACTGGGGTTGGTTTATTGCTTGCTCACCGATGGCCGTTTTATTACTACCGAGAGAGCGGAAAGCATTTATTGGCTACCTTTTGGCTGGCGTTCTCGGGCTGTACCTGATCAATTTCGTTCCGTGGATTGCAACCTATTATGTAGCCTCGCTTTTGCCGATTGCAATCCTGATGACAGCCTTGGTTCTTCGCCGATTACTCGTTTACATCACATCTCATTCGTTCGGTGAAACGTCTCGACTACGAATGAGGCAACTCATTGTCGGAACAATGGTTGCATGCCAGATATTATGGTTGATTCGCGCGACGAC
>VGZN01000190.1 GCA_016872635.1 Planctomycetota bacterium
CGCCATCCGCTCTTTTTGGCAGGTGCTGGCCTTGTCTTCGCTCAGGAAAACATCGCAAGTCTATAGGCAGAAGGGGCTTGCGATAAAAAACAATTCTGTTGGCACGCGGGTTGCTCGTGAGCGGACCACACAAATCCCGACTGCCAAATCGGGCTGAATCACATTCAAGGAGTTCAACGTGGCAAAACAGATGGTATTTGATGACGAAGCGAGGCAGCCGCTTTTGGCTGGCGTTTCGAAGCTGGCGCGAGCCGTTCGCAGTACGCTGGGTCCTCGAGGCCGCAACGCGGTTCTCGACAAGGGATGGGGATCGCCGAAAATCACCAAGGACGGTGTCACAGTTGCAGAAGAAATCGAACTGGATGACCCCTTCGAGAATTTGGGGGCCCAATTGGTGAAGGAAGCTGCCAGCAAGACAAACGATGTCGCTGGTGACGGAACGACCACGGCGACGGTTCTCGCCGAGGCGATCTTCCGTGAAGGCTTGAAAATGATTGCTGCCGGAGCTGATCCAATGGCGCTCTCTCGCGGGATCGCCAAGGCGGTGGATGTCATCCACACCGAGATCGGTAAGATGGCGACCCCGATCGATGCCAAGAGTAAGAAGGAAATCAAGCAAGTTGCAACCATTGCTGGGAACAATGATCCCGCGATTGGTGACGTTCTCGCTGAGGCCTTCCTCAAGGTTGGCAAGGATGGCGTGATCGCTGTCGAAGAGGGGCGCGGTAGCGAAACGACGGTCGAGATCGTCGAAGGGATGCAGTTTGATCGCGGTTTCCTCTCGCCGCACTTCGTCACCAATCAAGACGAAGTGACCGTGGAACTGGAAGATTGCTACATTTTGATCCATGAAGAAAAGATCAGCAACAACAAGAAGCTGATCCCTATCCTGGAAGCGATTAGCAAATCCAAGAAGCCTCTCTTGATCATCGCAGAAGATATCGATGGAGACGCGCTTGCGACGCTCGTGATCAACAAGATGCGAGGCATTTTGAACGTTGCGGCGGTCAAGGCTCCTGGTTACGGGGATCGTCGCAAGGCGATGCTTGGCGACATCGCCACCCTGACCAATGCAAAGGCAATTTTCAAAGATTTAGGCATCGATCTGGAATCGGTCAAGCTGAGCGATTTGGGCCGAGCAAAGCGGATTCACATCACCAGCGAAGAAACCGTGGTGATCGGTGGTGCTGGAAAGAAAGATCAAATCGAAGCTCGCGTTGCCCAAATCCGTCGTGAGATCGACAATACCGACAGCGACTATGACCGAGAGAAGCTCCAGGAGCGGCTCGCGAAACTGGCTGGCGGGGTCGCTCAAATCAACGTCGGTGCAGTCACCGAAACCGAGATGAAGGAGCGCAAGGCATTGATCGACGACGCGAAAGCGGCGACACAAGCAGCGCTCGCCGAGGGGATTGTTCCTGGAGGTGGTGTTGCTTTGCTTCGATGCGAGTCAGCCTTGTCCAAGCTCAAGCTGGAAGGTGATGAAGCTCTTGGCGTTCGAATCATTTCGAACATCTTGGATTACCCACTTCGATCGATCGCCAACAATGCGGGCCTTGACGGTGCGGTTGTCGTCAATCGAGTTCGCCAACTCAAGGATAAGAACGAAGGCTACGATGCGAATGCCGACAAGTATGTCGACATGATCAAGGCGGGGATTATCGACCCTGCCAAGGTTGTGACGACCGCATTGAGCAACGCTGCATCGGTTGCGTCGCTCCTTCTCACCACGGAATCGCTCGTTACGGAGATCCCTAAAGAGGAAGAACCAGCGGGTGGAGGACATCACCATGACCACGACGGCGGCATGGGTGGAATGGGAGGTATGGGAGGTATGGGAGGCATGGGCGGCATGGGAATGCCCGGAATGATGTAATCTGCAACCATCGCAACTGATCGATTCGCGTGCTGGCCTGCGGATGCAGGTTAACGCGCTACACCAAGTAATAAGCAACTCCGAACACATACAAGTACATAGAAACAAAAAGGGTGATTGAAATGGCTAAGGTAAATCTCCGTCCTCTCGATGATCGAGTCGTTGTTCAGCCTCTCGAAGCGGAAGAAACCACTGCTGGTGGTATCGTTTTGCCAGATAGTGCCAAGGAAAAGCCGCAACGTGGCAAGGTTGTCGCGGTTGGACCAGGCAAGTTGCTCGACAACGGCGTTCGCGCCGCTCTCAGTGTTAGCGTTGGCGACGAAGTGATCTTCGGCAAGTACGGCGGAAGCGAAGTCGAAGTCGACGGCGTTGAGTACAAAATCCTTCGCGAGAGCGATGTTCTCGCCAAGCTCGCTTAATTTCATCCCTGCAATTAACCCCCCTAGATAAGGAACTGCGAAGCGTGGCTAAGCAACTTCTTTTTGATGATCAAGCTCGTGCGCGGATGCTGCAGGGCGTAGAAAAACTCGCTGATGCTGTTGCTGTGACCATGGGACCTACCGGTCGCAACGTCATCATCGACAAAAGCTTCGGTGGTCCAACCGTCACGAAGGACGGTGTGACCGTTGCCAAGGAGATTGAACTCGAAGATCGTTTCGAGAACATGGGTGCCAAGTTGGTGGTCGAAGTCGCTCAGAAGACAAGCGATTTAGCTGGTGATGGAACCACGACCGCGACCGTTTTGGCGCGTGCGATTTTCAAAGAAGGTCTGCGAAATATCGCCGCCGGTAGCAACCCTTCGGCCATTCGTCGAGGAATCGACAAGGCTGTTGATGCCGCCGTTGTAAAGCTTCAAGAACTGGCCAAACCAGTAAGCCATCGAGATGAAGTTGCGAATGTTGGAGCTATCTCGGCTAACAACGACATGTCGATCGGGTCGCTTTTGGCGGAGTCGCTCGAGCGAGTCGGCAAGGATGGTGTGATCACTGTTGAAGAAGGCAAAACCGCAGATACGACTGTCGAATATGTCGATGGGATGCAGTTCGACAAGGGATATATCTCGCCTTACTTTATCAATACTCCGTCGGACATGAGCTGCACGTTCGAGAACGCACTCATTCTTCTTTACGATAAAAAGATCAGCAACATTCGGGATCTGATTCCGGTCTTGGAAAAGGTCAGCACCGCTGGCCAACCACTGTTGATCATCGCTGAAGATGTTGATGCGGAAGCCTTGACGCTGCTTGTTGTGAATAAGCTTCGCGGCACTCTCAATGTTTGCGCGGTGAAGGCGCCAGGGTTCGGCGATCGTCGCAAGGCGATGCTCGGAGATATCGCTGTCCTGACAGGCGGAACGTTCATCAGCGAAGACCTCGGTGTTCAACTCGAGAAGATCTCTCTGGAACACCTTGGGCGAGCGAAGAAGGTTGTTGTTGATAAGAACAACACAACCATCGTCGAGGGTGGTGGGGATCGCAAGTCGATCGATCAACGCGTAGCTCAAATCCGCGCACAACTCGAGCAAACCGATAGCGAATATGACAAGGAGAAGTTCCAGGAACGACTCGCGAAAATCGCTGGCGGGGTTGCTGTCATCAGCGTTGGAGCAGAGACTGAAGCAGACATGAAGCAAAAGAAGGCTCGCGTCGAAGATGCGTTGCACGCAACACGTGCTGCCGTCGAAGAAGGCATTCTTCCCGGTGGTGGCGTAGCGTTGCTCCGATGCCGCGATATCGTAGCCAAAGTTGCAAGCGACTTGTCTGGTGATGAGCGAATTGGCGCCGAGATCATCCTTCGAGCACTCGAAGCACCTTTGCGTCAAATCGCTGATAACGCGGGAATCGACGGCAGTGTTGTTGCTGACGAAGTTCGTCAGAAGCCGCTGTCCACCGGCTACGATGCGAACAAGGGGCAATATGTTGACATGCTCAAGGCTGGCATCATCGACCCTGTGAAAGTCGTCCGAACCGCGTTGGCGAATGCTGCAAGTATCTCAGGTCTCCTGTTGACCACCGAAGCACTCGTCACCACATTCGATAAGGATGACAAGAAGAAGCGCAAGGTTGAAGGGGCCGTCCGTTAATCATTCGGTCACAGACACCATACGGTGCTGAGCTTGTCTCTCCGGTGGCGAGATAGGTATCACCCAAGCCAATGTACTCCGCAGACCCAAGTTCTACTGGTCTGCGGAGGATTGAGAATCCGTGTGAAACGGCGCGCGGCATGCTTAGTGGACACACAACCTTGTTGGATATGCAAAGGGTCATTCGTTAGCGAGTGGCCTTTTTTTCTAATTCGATCGAACCCATTGTGGAAAGCCTGCCATCGTGCCAGCGGACGCCAAACGAGATTTTTACGAAGTCCTCGGAGTCGAGAAATCGGCCTCCCAAGACGAGATCGCCAAGGCCTACCGCAAACTTGCTTTGAAGTATCACCCTGATTCGAATCAAGGTGACGATGCTGCGATCAATAAGTTCAAAGAGGCCGCCGAAGCCTACGAGGTCTTAAGCGACCCGCAGAAACGAGCCAAGTACGATCGTTATGGGCATGCAGGTGCTGAGTCCTCGGGCGGCTTCCGCGATGTCGGCGACATCTTTGAAGCCTTCGGTGACGTCTTTGGTGGAACCATCTTCGAAGACTTTTTTGGGGGGGGACGGTCCCGCTCTCGAGTGCGGCGAGGTGCCGATCTTCGGTGCGATGTAACGCTCGATCTCGAAGAGGCTGCTAAAGGCGTTACCAAAACCGTATCCTTAACCCGCCACGCTACCTGCGATGGGTGCAGCGGTTCCGGAGCAGCCGCTGGATCACAGCCCGAAAGCTGTCGGCGATGCCAAGGCCGAGGTCAAGTCGTTCAAGCGACAGGCGTGCTTCGGGTCCAGACGACTTGCCCCATTTGCCGAGGTAGCGGAAAAACCATCAGCAACCCTTGTAAGACGTGCGATGGCCAAGGCTTGAAACCGCACGAGGTCAAACTGGAAGTCAAGATTCCTCCCGGTGTTGATGATGACATGCGGGTTCGCTTGCAGGGGGAAGGGCAACCGAGTCCCGATGGAGGTCCGCGGGGTGATGCATATTGCTTTATCCACGTCAAACCTCACCCCATCTTCAAACGGGATGGACATGATCTGATCCTGCAACTGCCCATAGCGTTTAGTCAAGCAGCCTTGGGGTCGAGCATCGACGTCCCAACACTTGAAGGTCGCAAGTCCCTCGATATAGCTGCAGGAACTCAGAGCGGTACGGTATTCCGATTGCGAGGCCAAGGGATGCCCGACCCGCACACCGGAGCCAAGGGGGATTTGCTGGTTCAAACACTCATCGAAGTGCCGAAGAAACTCAGCAAACGGCAGCAAGAACTGCTTCGAGAACTCGCTGAACTAGACGACAAGAATATCACACCCGAACGGAAAGGTTTCATGGATCGCATCGTGGCATATTTCCAAGGGCAGTCCGCTTCTTGAAAACCAGCCAAGAACGCGATGCGAACTCGTCCTCGCCACCACGGAATCCCCAAATACTCAAGGTTATAGGTAACACGCATGAACTCGACCAACGATTCAAATTCTGATGGATCCTCTCGAAACTCCGAAACAGGTATGGACCCGAAAGATGCTGTCTTTGCCGAAAGCGAAACCATGTCGTCCGATCCAACTTCGGATACACCCGAGCAATTGATCGATGAGCTGGAACAGCAAGTTGTCGCGTTGCGAAGTCGTGAGCTCAAGGCTCAAGCGGAATTGGAGAATTTTCGCCGTCGCATCACGCGCGATTTGGAAACCCAATTGAAATACGCATCGTTGCCGCTGGTTAGCGATTTGCTCGAGGTCGTGGACAATCTGCATCGTGCGACCGAGTCTGTATCCGGGGCGACCAATGCCGATGGGATCGTTGCAGGAGTTCGTATGGTTCAGCAGCAATTTGCGAACGTCCTCGCCAAACACCATTGCAAACCGATCGCGGGACTTGGCAAGCCATTTGATCCGAACGTCCACCAAGCCATTGCCCAGCAGTCGAGTGATCAATATCCTGCAGGAACAGTCATGATGGAAACCAGCCTCGGTTTTATGATGCATGACCGGGTCATTCGTCCCAGCATGGTTATTGTCTCGACGGGTCCTGCGTCCTAGTCGTAACGCGAACGCTTCTTCAAGCGAACTATTTCGGAGCACTAAACGATGCCAACCTACGACTACGAATGCGACGCCTGTGGACACACGTTCGAGCTGTTTCAATCCATTTCGGCCGATCCCGAGAAGAAATGCCCAAAATGCAAGAAGCTCAAACTCCGCCGGTTGATTGGAACCGGAGCGGCGGTGATGTTCAAAGGTTCCGGGTTCTATCAAACGGATTACCGAAGCGACTCCTACAAGAAATCAGCAGCCGCCGACAAAACCTCACCTGATAGCGGCTCTAACAGCAGTTCGACATCGAGTGAATCCTCGGCAATCAAATCAGATTCAAACACGCCCTCTACAAAATCGACCGACTCGCCTGCATCGAAACCAAAGAAAAAAAGAGCCGAATAGTTGTCTAAGTACCCCATCGGGAACCTCTTGGAAGTGGTCACTTGTCGATAGGCTCAAAATTGTTGTTGCCGATATTGATTTTCTGTGCCTGTAAGTACGCTTGGTTTTCGTGGTCAAGTGTAATTGACGCTGACAAGTTGGTAGCTGCTAGGAAAACGGGGCGTAACCAAGAGCTTTCCGCGTAGGGTGCATTGATGCTCACTGTCACCGTCTCTGTGTTTCCATCGAAAGTCGTTGGCTGAACGCTTATGGTAGCTGCCCTGATTCCCGTCGCGCTGAGAATCTGTTGAGCTCTTGAAACCACCCGGGCAGGGGATTGACCAAGAATGATTCCAATCCGCGCAGCTTCGTATGCAGCTTGATCTACACTGTGTCGAGCATACATAAATCGGCTAAACTCAAATCCTGCTAAAAGGATCATGAAAAACAAGCCGCTGCAAAGCGCAAATTCAACAGTGAAGGCGCCTTTTCGTTTTCGATGTTGATGCGTTCTCACTGTCGATCGCTTGCCTTGCGAGTTTCCGCGACTTATCGAGTTTGATTGAATCATGGGTTGCAATTCCTTAAACTGATCAACAATCCACGTGGCTCCCATCAATTGGTGAGCATATTCGGCAAGGTCGCGGCAATGGTCTTAAAGGTTTTCTTCAAAGATGCAGCATCAGGTGCCACGTAGGACTGTCCACCTCCTGCCTGAGCAATTTTATGTATCAAATTGACATCGGCCTGGGCACTAAATGCGATGGTATGAATTCGAATATTCATGTTTCTTGCAGAGGTGGCTAGAAGCACAGGGTCGTCTCCCTGGGAGATAACGCCGTCTGTGAGCAAGATAAGCGTCTTAAAGGAGGTCCGTTTCGCGAGATTTGGATCTGTAAGAGAGTTGATTCCTTCTCTCAGTCCGGCTGCGATATTTGTGTTTCCGATCAGTGGTTGCGATGACAACCTGTCCATTGCGGCGGTGATTGACGCATAATTCGTCGTCAGGGATTGGTCGAGCGATGCGACGGAAGAAGTGTAGACTCCGAACGTGAAATTGCTCGAATAAGACGCGAGTGATACTCGAGTCTTGATTGGATTCTCGTTCAATACAGTCATGAAGATATTCACGGAGCTACGTAATGCAGCCCAACGACTTAGTGTCGGGTGGGGCAGTTCAAAGTAATTTTGCATTGCTGATTTTCCTTTGAGTGCTCCAGGATAGGAGAACTTTTGAGAACTCAGGTCCCAAGCCATGGAGCCGGACCGATCCACAACTAGGCATACATCCATATCAATTCGGGTTGCGATACCCGATTGGGCTGTGTTGTACGTGTTCATCCCCATCAACTGAGGCATCATTACGAGCGAAACACCACCACCGTTTAGTCGAGATAGGTTAGAATTAATTCGTATCGAGTTGATAACAGCCGTGTTATTGGTGTCCGCAACTGGAGTAAAAGCGTAGGTGCCATCGCTTTGCAACATCGAGCTCCCTGACTCGATATCTGAATCTGCAAGCTTTAAAGGCTGCCCTCCAACGCGATGAAGCGATGCGACCCGAACACCTGCGGCCCGGGCGGATGGCACCGACTGCGATTGACCAAGGACTACTAAAGCAGCCTTGGCCGCAGCATCGGTTGCTAGGCGTTGCTCAGTACGCACCAGCTCAATGTAGGCAATATTGATACTAAGCCCCATGATGCCAAGCATCGCAAAGAGAACAATGCATGCCAATGGGACCAAGGCGCCCCGACGGTTTCGACTGCGTCGACGGTTAGTGATAAATCCGGCTTGGAACAACCGAATCGCCTGGGGTGGGACCACGCGTAAAAGAGAATCGGGTGAGGTTTTTGTCGCCGATGCCAAGATCTGAATCCTACTCCCGCAACATTGTTGCATTCACTGTTAAAACACCCTGATCCCGAAGCACAAAACGGGTTGGTGAGTTTTGGGCCCAAGGCACATCAATTCGGATAGTGATTTCCGTACCCGCTGGTACCTGCATCAAATTTTCAGGAGTTATCGTGACGGCCGCACCTAAGATTTTTCGTTGCTGTAGCAACGCGTTGCATCTCGCCACCACTCTTGCGTTATCCGATGTATTACGTACCGCAAGCCTTGCTCCCTCATAGGCAGCCAGCACAGCTGATTGCCGAAGAAAAATACGCTGACAGACCTCGATCGTCCCAAGAACGAACGTCAATATTACCGGCAAGACAAATGCCAGTTCAACACTAGCAATTCCAAAACGCCGCTTTGGTTGACCGAGGGTTAAAAATCTTCGGGTTCGCAGTGATGCTCTATGGGAACGATTCATGAACTCACTCGCGGCAACGTTCAGGTGAAAGAGTTCGTCGGGCGAGAGGAGCAGGCATTTCGAATGAGGTTATCCGAGAGGCTCACTACGGCAAATTCTCTCACTGAGGGAGAGTGGACTCATTGATCAAATTCGTCGCATTTTCAATCCCAACGTCGACGACGAATAGAGCATCGTTATAGTCTCGGTCACCACCACCAATTAGATCTTCAAATCCGACCAAAATGAAAGGTGAGTCTGGCATTACGAATGCGACCACATGTTGAAATTTATCGCAGTTTTTATCGGCGTCATTCCATAACCAAGGAATATAAGGCGGAGTCCCTTTGCCATTATAAGCTC